>DAIOWL010000013.1:0-9902 GCA_036758545.1 Streptosporangiaceae bacterium
CCCGGGCCAGCCTGGCCTCGGCGTACCGCTCGGCCGGGAAGCAGAAGGACGCCATTGGGCAGTACGACCGGGTGCTGGCCGACCGCGAGCGGATCTCGGGCGCAGACCACCCGGACACCATCGCGGCCCGGGCCAACCTGGCTTACGCCTACCGCAGCGGGGGACGGCTGCGCGAGGCGGTGCCGCTCTACGAGCGCACCCTCGCCGACCGGATGCGGGTGCAGGGCGCCGATCACCGCGACACCCTCACGGCGCGTTCCAACCTGGCCGCCTGCTACCAGCAAGCCCGCCGGCTGACCGACGCCATCCCGCAGTACGAGAAGGCACTGGCCGACAGCGAGCGGATGCTCGGGCCCGGCGATATGGAGACGCTGACCACCCGGTGCAACCTCGCGTCCGCCTACTACACGGCCGGGCGGCTCACCGACGTCGTCGCGGTCTTGCAGCGGGCCCTGACCGACTGCGAGCGTTACCTGGGACCTGATCATCAGATGACCGATACCGTGCGCGCGAACCTCGAGGCGGCCACCCAGGTCTGATGGCGCAGGAAAGAGGGTACGAGGGCCGCAAGAAGCCTGGAGGCATCATGGCATCGCATGGGTACGACTTCGTCATCGCCGGCGGCGGGTCGGCGGGCAGCGCCCTGGCGAACCGGCTATCCGCCGACCCGGGCTCCCGGGTGCTGGTGCTCGAGGCCGGCCGGCCGGACTACATCTGGGACCCGTTCATCCACATGCCCGCCGCGCTCACCATCCCGATCGGCAACCGCTTCTACGACTGGAAGTACGAGAGCGAGCCGGAGCCGCACCTGAACGGGCGGCGCATCTACCACGCCCGCGGCAAGGTCCTCGGCGGGTCGAGCAGCATCAACGGGATGATCTTCCAGCGCGGCAACCCGCTGGACTACGAGCGCTGGGCGGCCGACGAGGGCATGGCCGACTGGGACTTCGCGCACTGCCTGCCCTACTTCAAGCGGATGGAGAACTGCCTGGCGGCCGCCCCGGACGACCCGTTCCGCGGGCACACCGGGCCGCTGGTGCTCGAGCGGGGCCCGGCCACCAACCCGCTGTTCGGCGCGTTCTTCTCCGCCGTGCAGCAGGCCGGCTACGAGCTCACCGACGACGTGAACGGCTACCGGCAGGAGGGCTTCGCCCCGTTCGACCGGAACGTCCACCGCGGGCGGCGGCTGTCCGCCGCGCGGGCCTACCTCTATCCGGTGATGAGCCGGCCGAACCTCACCGTCGCCACCCGGGCCTTCGTTACCAGGATCATCTTCGACGGCACCCGCGCCGTCGGCGTCGAGTTCCGGCACGACGGCAAGACCAAGCGGGTCAGGTCCGGCGAGCTCATCCTGTCCGGCGGGGCGATCAACTCCCCGCAGCTGCTCCAGCTATCCGGCGTCGGCGCCGCCGCGGAGCTGTCCGCGCTCGGCATCGACGTGGTCGCCGACCTGCCCGGCGTGGGCGAGAACCTGCAGGACCACCTGGAGGTGTACGTCCAGTACGGCTCGAAGCTGCCGGTCTCGGTCGCGCCCGCGCTGAAGTGGCGCAACCGTCCCGTGGTCGGCGCGAAGTGGCTGTTCGGGCGGACCGGCCCCGGAGCCACCAACCACTTCGAGGGCGGCGGCTTCGCCCGCAGCAACGACGACGTGATCTACCCGAACCTGATGTTCCACTTCCTGCCGATCGCGATCCGCTACGACGGCTCGCAGCCCGCGGGCGGGCACGGGTACCAGGTGCACATCGGTCCGATGTACTCGGATTCCCGCGGCACCTGCAAGATCGTCTCGACCGATCCGTCGGTGCACCCGGCGCTGCGGTTCAACTACCTGTCCACACCGACCGACCAGCGGGAGTGGGTGGAGGCGATCGGTGTCGCCAGGAAGATCCTGACCCAGCCGGCCTTCGACGATTTCAACGCGGGCGAGCTGTCACCCGGGCCCTCGGTGCGCACCGACGAGGAGATCCTGGCGTGGGTGGCCAGGGACGCCGAGACCGCGCTGCACCCGTCCTGCACGGCCAAGATGGGCACCGGGCCGATGGCGGTGACCGATCCGGCGAGCCTGCGGGTGCACGGACTGCAGGGTCTGCGGGTCGTCGACGCCTCGGTCATGCCCTACGTCACCAACGGCAACATTTACGCGCCGGTGATGATGACCGCCGAAAAGGCGGCCGACCTGATTCTGGGCAATACACCGCTGCCGCCAGAGCCGACCGCGTTCTTCCGCCGGGACCGCGATCCGGTGCGGACCGGCGAGAACCAGGCCCGTTCGGATGGCTAAATGGCCGACCCCACAACGTGGGATTATTCTGACGAAAACTAGACAGACCGGCTATCCGTCACCATGATCGAACTGGCACGGGGTAAGACGAGGAGCGACCTGGGATGACCACACCGAACGGGCCTGGCTTCGGGGACAGCGCCGCAGCCGACCCGCTGCCCGAGGCAACCACGCTGGTGCGGGGCGCGGCAGAGGCGGGCCAGCAGATCAAGATCCTCGGCGGCCTCGGGGTCCGGGTGCTGTGCCCCGACTTCCCGCCCCGGCTGCGCGCCGGGCAGGATATCGACCTGGCCTGCCTGGGCAAGGGCCGGCGTAAGGTCGCCGACTACCTGGAGAGCGCGGGCTGCGAGCCGGACCGCAGGTTCAACAACCTGAACGGGGACCGGCAGATGTACTTCAACGCCCCGTCCGGGCGGCCGATCGACGTCATGGTGGACCGGCTGTCGATGTGCCACACGCTGGACTTCAAGTCCTCGTTCGGCTCCTCCTCGATCACCCTCGACCCCGCTGACCTGCTGCTGTCCAAGCTGCAGATCGTCGAGCTCAACGCCAAGGACGCGCACGACATCTTCCACCTGCTGTCCGGCCTGCGGGTGGGCCGGGACTCCGCCCGCCCGTCCATCGACCCGGACCGGTTCGGGTCGGTCCTCGCCGCCGACTGGGGCTGGTGGCGGACGGTGACGCGCAACCTGGGCAAGCTGCCCGACCTGCTCTCGTCCCAGCCCGGCCTGGCCCCGCCGTACCCGAGGTTCGACGCCCTGACCCAGGCCAAGCAGTTGCAGGAGGTCGCGGAGACGGTACCGAAGGGCCTGAAGTGGAAGACCAGGGCCAGGGTCGGCGACCGAGTCCGCTGGTACGAACTACCCGAAGAAGTGGATCACTGATCTCGTCCCGTGGATCAGTGAATGTTTGAGAAAGGCACCTGAGGCCGCGATGAAAGTCTTCTTCGCCACGGACATCCATGGCTCCGAGATCTGCTGGCGGAAATTCCTCAACGCCGCTGCCTTCTATAAGGCCGACATGGTGATACTCGGCGGCGACGTGACCGGTAAGGTCCTCGTGCCGATCCTGGCCATGCCCGGCTACTGGGAAGTGTCGTTCGGCGGCCAGCGGATGCGGCTGGAGACCAAGACCGAGCTCGACGAGATCCAGCGCAAGATCCGCGACCGGGGCTCCTACCCCTCGGTGATGGCCCCCGAGGAACTCGACGCGCTGAGCGAGGAGGACGGCTCGGTCGACCGCCGGTTCACCCTGGAGATGACCCGCGGCCTGGACCGGTGGCTGGACATGGCCGACGGCAAGCTCCGCGGCGGCGACATCCCGTGCATCCTCAACGGCGGGAACGACGACATCTGGGAGATCGACGACATCATCGAGCAGTCCCCCTGCGTCAGCTTCGCCGAGAGCAAGGTGCTCGACATCGGCGGCTTCTACCTGGCCTCGATGGGCTGGACCAACCCGACGCCGTGGAACACCTTCCGCGAGGCGCCCGAGGATGTGCTGGCCACCAAGATCGACACGGTCGTGTCGCAGATCCCGGACATGGGCCGGGCGGTGTTCAACTTCCACGCCCCGCCGTACGGCACCGGCCTGGACGAGGCGCCCGCCCTGGACGAGAACATGCGGCCGACACACGGCGGCGCGGTCATGAAGCCGGTCGGCTCCAAGGCGGTCAGGGAAGCCATCCTCAAGTACGAGCCGATGCTTTCCGTGCACGGGCACATTCACGAGAGCCGGGGCACGGCCAAGCTGGGCCGGACCCTGTCCATGAACCCCGGAAGTTCTTACACCGACGGCGTACTGCAGGGCGCGGTGCTCGATCTGAACGAGAAGAAGGGGAAAGTCACCAGATACCTACTCGTGAACGGCTGAGACATCCCGGCCGGCTCTCACTAACTGAGACTCGAGCTGGCTAGCCTTTGGAATAGCAGAGCGTAAGGCCTCAACTTCATAAACGGCAGTGCCGGAAAGCACTAAAGGCCTATATTGACGCCTGTTGAACACCGACGAACCAGATGTAGCCTTCTTATCCCGCCTAAACGGGCATTACTGGACAAATCAGGATAACCGGAGGAATGCATATGACGGCAGGAGCACTGGGCGAAGAGAGACCCACCCTCTTCCTCCGCAAGGCGACCGGCCTGGTCCGCGGGTGGTCCGTCCGGGACTCGCTGATCTACGCGTGCCTGGCGACCAACTTCGTGACGCTCGGAATCTGGGAGTTCACCTTCGCCGGGCCGGCGTTCCCGAAGGGCCAGTTCATAACGGCGACGATCATCGGCGGAATCTGGGTCACGTTCCTGGTGATCGCCTATTCCGGGCTCGTCGTCACGATCCCGCGGGCCGGCGGCGATTACGTCTGGCAGACCAGGATCCTGGGCAGCGGCATCGGCTTTGTGATGGCTGCGACCGGCTGGTGGTTCATTCTCTGGCTGTGGGCGCCGATCTACGGCAACATCCTGGCGGTGCAACTGTTCCAGCCGCTGTGGGCGACGCTCAAGTGGACCTGGCCTGGCGGCGGCTACGCGTGGTTCGGCACGCACAACGGGATCTTCATCGTGACCTTGATCACGATCGCGGTGGCCGGCCTCCTGGTCTCCATCGGCATGGCCGGTTACGCCAAGGTCCAGCGCTGGTGCTTCATCGGCGGCGTGGTCGGCTTCGCCGTCGTGGTGATCCTGCTGCTGATCAACTCGCACGCCGACTTCATCGCCGCGTTCAACCGCGAAGGGCAGAACCTGTTCGGCGTCAACCATGCCTACGCGGCCACCAACGCGGCGGCCGTCAAGGCCGGCTACACCACATCGCCGATCGGTTTCGGCCCGCTCGGGCCGACGATGCTGCTCATCCCGGCGTTCATGTTCTTCCTGCTGTGGCCGAACTGGGGCACCACCTTGTACGGAGAGGTCCGCGGCGCGAGCGACTTCAAGCGGGTGTTCGCCGGCATGTTCTTCGGCCTGTGGCTCACGGTCGCCTTCACGATCATCTTCCTGCTGCTGATGGCCAAGACCGTCGGCTGGGGCTTCTATCAGAACCTCAACTCGCTGGATTACAACGCCACCCCGCAGTTCGGGATCTGGCCGTACCCGTTCATGTTCGCGGGCTGGCTGGTGCACAACACCGCCTTCCAGGTGATCCTGATCCTGGTGCTCAGCCTGTGGTTCTTCGGCTGGGTGGGAACCCTGTTCCTGTCCTCGACCCGGGTCATCTTCGCGGCCGCGTTCGACCGCGTGCTCCCCGACCGGGCGGCTGAGGTCTCGGAGCGGCGCAGAGTGCCGGTCTATTCGCTGCTGCTGATGCTGCTGCCCGCGGTCGGGCTGGCGGCGCTGTACGCGTACAACACCGATTTCCACACCTACACGCTGGACGCCACGCTGGTCATCGCGGTGACGTACCTGTTCAGCGCGATCGCGGTGGTGATCCTGCCGCTGCGCAAGCCGGAACTGTGGTTCGCCTCGCCGGCCAGCAAGGTGAAGTTGTTCGGCGTGCCCATCGTGCCGGTAGCCGGGGTCATCACGATCGCGCTGCTCGTGTACTGCCTCATCGAGTGGCTGTCGAACGACCTGTATTTCGTGAACAACACGTCCTCCCTCGTCTACATGGGCGCGAACTACGTGCTCGCCATCGTCATCTTCGTGGGCGCCCGCATCATCCGTAACCGCCAGGGCATCGACCTGTCCCTGATCAACAAGGAGATCCCGGTCGAGTAGCCGTCCGGGTTTCATGATCGCGAAGACTTTGCTACTCCCTGGAGTAGCAAAGTCTTCGCGATCATCGTTTTGGAGGCACAGTGAGCGAAACGGGAGACGCTGGCCAGGCGGCGGGGCGGACATACCTGGTCACCGGGGCCAACACCGGGATCGGGCGGGCCACCGCAGCCGGGCTGGCCCGGCAGGGCGGGCGCGTCTTCGTCGCGTCCCGGTCACGGGAAAAGGGTGAGGAGGCGGTGGCCGGGATCAAGGCCTCGACCGGGAACGACGCGGTCTGGTACCTGCCGCTCGACCTGGCCGACCTGGATTCGGTGCGGGCCTGCGCTTCGGCCTTCCTGGCCCGGGGCGAGCCGCTGCACGGGCTGGTGAACAACGCCGGCGTGGTCCGGGCCCGCGGGCTGACCAAGCAGGGTTTCGAGCTGATGTTCGGGGTCAACCACCTCGGTCATTTCGTCTTGACGAACGCCCTGCTCGACTGCCTGACCGCCAGCGCGCCGGCCCGGGTGGTGACGGTGTCCAGCGACTCCCACTACGCGGCGCGCGGGATCGACTTCGAGGCGCTGCGCCGGCCGGAGCGCGGCGTCTCCGGCATGCACGGGTACGGGGTCTCCAAGCTGTGCAACGTGCTGTTCAGCCAGGAACTCGCGCGCCGGACGGAGGGTTCGGGGGTCACCACCTACGCGCTGCACCCGGGCGTGGTGGCCTCGGACATCTGGCGGCGGGTGCCGTGGCCGGTCCGGCCGCTGATGATGCGGCGCATGCTCACCGTGGATCAGGGCGCCGCCACGTCGCTGTACTGCGCGACCTCGCCGGACGTGGCGCAGGACAGCGGCAAGTTCTACGAGAAGTGCGCCGAACGCGCCCCCAGCAAGGTCGCCACCCCCGAACTCGCCGCGGAGCTGTGGAAGCGCAGCGAGGAGTGGGCGGCCGCGTCATAGGGGCGGAGTCCAGGAGGCTATCGGGTCCATCTGGCGAAGCATCAGGCCAGGCGCGAGCCGGCCGGCCAGGCGGATCCCGGTATTCCGCAGGGCGACGCCCGCTAGGGAGGTCATCCCGCTCAGCCGGGTGGCGCGGTAGGAGCCGTTCGCTATCATCCGGGTCCTGGATAGCCGGGCGGTGGTGTAGGCGGCCAGGTCCGGGGCGGTTCCGGGGTCGGCCACGCTGGCCAGGACGACCGCGTCCTCGATGGCCTGGCAGGCGCCCTGGCCTAGGTGCGGCGTCATCGCGTGCGCCGCGTCACCGAGGATGGCGACCCGGCCGCGGTGGTAGGCAGGCAGCGACTCGGCGATCCAGTAGACGTCGTCGTGCAGCACGCGATCCGGGGAGATCGCGCCGATCAGGCCGGGGATCGGGTCATGCCAGCGGCCGAACCTCTGCTTCAGCTCGGCCGCCTCGTCGTCATGCCGGACACCGGCCGGCGCGGGTGCGCTGGCGTAGCAGTACACGCTGCCCATTTTCGGGCCGCTGGCCAGTGGGAGGACGCCGAACACCTCACCCCTCCCCCACGTCTCGGCGGGCTCGGCCCGGCCGGCGCCCTCGGGTACCGCCGGGGCGACGAAGCGCCAGGTCGTAAAGCCGGAGTAACGCGGACCGGGGGAATCGGGGAAGAGCGCCGCGCGGATGCGCGAGCCGATACCGTCCGCGGCCACCACCAGGTCCGCGTCCAGGTCGCCCGCGCCGGTGGCGACGCAGGCCCGCCGATCGGCGTCCCCCGCGTCCACGCCGGTGACGGTGACGCCGGTGCGCAGCACGCCCGCCGGGAGGCGGCCCGCCAGCAGGTCGACCACGTCCGCGCGCAGCGCGACGAACTGCGGATCGCCGAACCGGGCGGCCAGCCCGCCCAGGTCGGTCCGGACCAGCCAGCCGCCGCCGGGGCGGCGCAGCCCGCCGTGGCCCTGGATCGCGGAGAAGCGCCGCACCTCGTCGCCGAGGCCGATGGCGTCGAGCGCGTGCAGTGCGTTCGGGCCGAGGCCCAGGCCCGCCCCGACCGGCTCGAGCGCCCTGGCACGTTCGAGGATCGTCACGTCCCAGCCCCGGCGCCGCAGCGCCACCGCCGCGGTCAGCCCGCCGATCCCCGCGCCCACTACTATCGCGTGCCTGCTCACGACCATCGCCTCCCATGCCTTACTACATCTGTAGTATCGATACTACACCTGTAGTGGATTAGCGCTACACTCGACCGGGTGAGCGGCACACTGGGCACAACACGGGGCACAACCCCGGGGACAGCACTGGGCGGACGGGCCGGGCAGGTGGCTGACGCCGCCATCGCCGTGCTCGCCGACCACGGCGCGCGCGGGCTCACCCACCGCGCCGTCGACCAGGCCGCCGGCCTCCCGTCCGGCACGACCTCGAACTACGCCCGCACCCGGGAGGCGCTGCTGACGCTGACCCTGACCCGGATCGCGGAGCTCGACCTCGCCGAGGGCGCCGCCGGGGTGGCGGGATCCGGGCTGGCCGACGACGTGGCGCGGATGGTGCACCAGTGGATCATCGAACCCGGGCGGCGGCGGCGGTTCCTGGCGCGTCTCGAGCTCGCCTTCGAGGCCACGCGGCGCCCGGAGCTACGGGCCGCCTACGACGAGATGGGCCGCGGTTTCCGCACCGAGGCGGCCCGGCTGCTCGCCGCGGCCGGGTCCGCCCACCCCGAGCGCGACGCCTGGACGCTCATTGCCTGGGTGGAGGGCACCGCCTTCTACGCGCTGGCCGGCGCGGGCGGGGCGGCCGTCCCGTCGCTGGCCGAGCTTCGCGCGCAGGTCACTGGCCTGCTGGCCAGCCTGTGCGGCGACGATGCCGGTGCGGCATGATCGTCGTAGGTAGTGGGCAATAATCCGCGTAACGGCGACGATCAGGGAAGCTGGGGGCATGGATCTGCCTGTCAATCCGCCGGTGGCGCCGATGCTGGCCAAGCCGGTGGACGCGATGCCGGACGGGGACTACGTGTTCGAGCCGAAGTGGGACGGCTTCCGGTCGATCGTGTTCCGGGACGGCGACGAGGTCGAGATCGGCAGCCGGAACGAGCGGCCGATGACTCGCTACTTCCCCGAACTGGTGGCCGCGGTCAAGGCCGAGCTCCCAGAACGGTGCGTCATCGACGGGGAGATCGTGATCCCCGACGCCGACGGCAGGCGGCTGGACTTCGAGGCGCTGCAGCTGCGGATCCACCCCGCGGCCAGCCGGGTCGAACTGCTCGCGACCCAGACGCCGGGGCACTTCATGGCGTTCGATCTGCTCGCCCTGGGCGACACCGACTACATGGAGCGGCCGTTCGCCGAGCGCCGGGCCGCGCTCGAGGGCGCCCTGGCCGGGGCGGGAACATCCATCCACCTGACCCAGACGACCACCGACCGGGAGGTGGCCACCGGCTGGTTCAGCCAGTTCGAGGGGGCCGGCCTGGACGGCCTGATCGCCAAGCCCGCCGACGGCATCTACGAGCCGGACAAGCGGGTGATGAAGAAGATCAAGCACGAGCGCACCGCGGACTGCGTGGTGGCCGGCTACCGGGTGCACAAGAGCGGGGTGGAGCGAATTGGGTCCCTGCTGCTCGGCCTGTACCGCGACGACGGCAGGCTGGCCAGCGTCGGCGTGATCGGCGCGTTTCCGATGGAGAAGCGGATCGAGCTGTTCACCGAGCTCCAGCCGCTGGTCACCACGTTCGACCAGCACCCGTGGAACTGGGCCGAGCAGCAGCCCGCCCAGCGCACGCCGCGGGCGGCCATGTTCAGCCGGTGGAACGCCAACAAGGACCTGTCGTTCATCCCGCTGCGGCCGGAGCGCGTCGTCGAGGTCCGCTACGACCACATGGAGGGCCCGCGGTTCCGGCACACCGCGCAGTTCGTCCGCTGGCGGCCGGACCGCGAGCCGCGCTCGTGCACCTACGCCCAGCTGGAGGAGCCGGTCAGCTTCAACCT
>DAIOWL010000013.1:10002-16204 GCA_036758545.1 Streptosporangiaceae bacterium
TCAGCAATCCGAGCAAGGTCTACTTCCCGCGGGCCGGGGTGACCAAGCTGGACATGGTGCGCTACTACCTGGCGGTGGCGCCGGGGGCGCTGGGCGGCGTGCGCGGCCGGCCGATGGCGCTGAAGCGCTTCGTCAACGGCGCCGAGGCCGAGCCGTTCTTCCAGAAGCGGGCGCCGGAGAAGCGGCCGGACTTCGTCGAGACCGTCGAGCTCAGCTTCCCCTCCGGCCGCACCGCGGACGAGGTGGTCGTCACCGACGAGGCCGCGCTGGCCTGGGTGATCAACCTCGGCTGCATCGACCTCAACCCGCACCCGGTGCGCGCCGCCGACCTGGACCACCCGGACGAGCTCCGGGTCGACCTCGACCCGGTGCCCGGGGTGGAATGGCCGCAGATCAGGGACGTCGCCATGGTGGCCAGGGATGTACTGGCCGACTTCGGGCTGACCGGCTGGCCGAAGACCTCCGGGTCGCGCGGCATGCACATCTACGCGCGGATCGAGCCGAACTGGGGATTCGGCGAGGTGCGGCGCGCGGCGGTCACGGTGGCGCGGGAGATCGAACGGCGTGCCCCCGAGATAGCCACCTCCAAGTGGTGGAAGGAGGAGCGGCACGGCGTCTTCGTGGACTACAACCAGAACGCCAAGGACCGCACGGTCGCGTCCGCCTACTCGCTGCGCCCGGTCCCCGACGTCCGGGTGTCGACGCCGCTGACCTGGGACGAGGTGCCGTCGTGCGATCCGGCGGAGTACACCATCGGCACCGTCCCCGAGCGGTTCGCACGTGTCGGCGACCCGTGGGCGGAGATGGACGAGGCGGCCGGGTCGCTGGACGGGCTGCTGGAGCTGGCGGCCAGCGACGAGGCGGCCGGGCTGCCGGACGCGCCGTGGCCGCCGCACTACGAGAAGCAGACCGGCGAGGCGCCCCGGGTCCAGCCGTCTAAGCGCAGGAGCGGGTCCTCTAGCGGTGGATCAGGGACGGGCCGGCGACAGAGCACGATGCCGCTGATCGAGATCGCCCGCGCGGAGACCAAGGACGAGGCGATGGCGGGCCTGGCGCGCTGGAAGGCCAGGCACCCCGAGGTATGGCCGCGGCTCGAGCCGGCCGACGTGCTGGTCGACGCGATGCGCGGGCGCAGCTCGCTCTGGTACCGGATCCGGCTCAACCTGCGGCACGTCCCGGAGGCCGAACGGCCACCGCAGGAGCCGCTCGAGGTCGACTACAACCCCTGGGCCGGGTTCGGCTCGTAGCCCGGCGCGGGGGCACGCGCCGGGCCCGTTCGGGATAATTAGCCGACGTCCACCCAGTCCAGGGTGCGCTGGACCGCCTTCCGCCAGCCGGCGTACCCGCCCTCGCGGCGGTCCGCGGACCACGACGGCGACCAGCGCCTGGACTCGTGCCAGTTGGCGCGCAGCTCGGCCGCGTCCCGCCAGAACCCGGTGGCCAGCCCGGCCGCGTACGCCGCGCCGAGCGCGGTGGTCTCGGCCACCACCGGGCGGCTCACCGGGACGCCGAGGATGTCGGCCTGCAGCTGCATGGCCAGCTCGTTGGCTGTCACGCCGCCGTCCACCTTGAGCACCTCCAGCCGGACGCCCGAGTCCTGCTCCATCGCCTCGGCCACGTCCCTGGTCTGGTACGCGATGGCCTCCAGGGTGGCGCGGGCCAGGTGCGCACGGGTGTGGAAGCGGGACAGGCCGACGATCGCGCCCCTTGCGTCGGCTCGCCAGTACGGCGCGAACAGCCCGGAGAAGGCCGGCACGAAGTAGACGCCGTCGGTGTCGGCGACCGAGGCGGCGAGCGTCTCGCTCTCTGCCGCGTCGCTGATGACGCCGAGCTGGTCGCGCAGCCACTGCACGGCCGAACCGGTCACCGCGATCGACCCCTCGAGCGCGTAGACGGCCGGGTCGGCACCGAACTTGAAGCACACCGTGGTGAGCAGCCCGGAGCTAGACCTGACGATCTCGGTACCGGTGTTCAGCAGCAGGAAGTTACCGGTGCCGTAGGTGTTCTTGGCCTCGCCCGGGTCGAGACAGACCTGGCCGACGGTGGCCGCCTGCTGGTCGCCCAGGGCCCCGGTGATCGGCAGATGGGCGCCGAACGGGCCGGTCTGTGACGTGAGCCCGTAGGGTTCGGGGGCCGAGGACGGCACGATCCGCGGCAGCACCGGACGCGGCACGGTGAAGAAACCGAGCAGCTCGTCGTCCCAGTCCAGGGTCTGCAGGTTCATCAGCATGGTGCGGCTGGCGTTGGTGACGTCGGTCACGTGCACGCCGCCGCTGACGCCGCCGGTGAGGTTCCATAGCAGCCAGGTGTCGACGGTGCCGAAGATGGCCTCGCCGCGTTCGGCGTCGGTGCGCAGTCCGTCGACGTGGTCGAGCAGCCACTGCAGCTTGGCGCCCGAGAAATAGGTGGCCGGGGGCAGGCCGGCCTTGTGCCTGATCACGTCGCCCCGGCCGTCCCGGTCCAGGGCCGCGGCGATCCGGTCGGTCCTGGTGTCCTGCCACACGATCGCGTGGCCGTACGGCCGTCCGGTGCGCCGGTTCCACACCAGCGTGGTCTCCCGCTGGTTGGTCAGGCCCAGGGCGGCCAGGTCGGCGGTGCGCAGGCCGGCCTGGTGCAGTGCCGTTCCGACGACGGTTGCGGTCCGCTCCCAGATCTCGGCGGGGTCGTGTTCCACCCAGCCGGGCCGGGGCAGGATCTGCGCGTGTTCCAGCTGGTGCCGGGCCACTTCGGTGCCGGAATGGTCGAAGACCATGAACCGGGTGCTCGTGGTGCCCTGATCGATAGCGCCGATGAAATCGGACACTCAGACTCCCTTTGGTGGCGGTTCACCGGAATGTCACGGCGGGCGGGTACGTTGACGATGTACATACTCTAGAACTGTGGCCAAAGCGAAAACTGGGGGACGGGTGATGGCGGGTAACGGCGCTCTCGACGCCCGCGACCGGGGCGCGATGCTCAGCAGGCTGGCGACCGAGCGGTTCGACGTGCTGGTCATCGGCGGCGGCGTGACCGGCGCCGGCACGGCCCTGGACGCGGCGTCCCGCGGCCTGCGGGTGGCCCTGGTGGAGGCGCGGGACCTGGCCTCGGGCACCTCGAGCCGGTCGAGCAAGCTCATTCACGGCGGCCTGCGCTACCTGGAGCAGTTCGACTTCAAGCTGGTGTACGAGGCGCTGCGGGAACGCGACCTGCTCGTGTCCAAGCTCGCCCCGCACCTGGTCAAGCCCGTCTCGTTCCTGTACCCGCTGTACAAGAAGGTGGTCGAGCGGCCGTACGTGGGGGCGGGCCTGGTGCTGTACGACTCGATGGAGGGCACGCGGCGGCCAGTGCCGCGGCACCGGCACCTGTCCGCCCGCGGCGCGCTGAAGCGCGCCCCGGCGCTGTCGCCGGACCGGCTCGCCGGGGCCATGCTGTACTACGACGCGCAGGTCGACGACGCGCGGCACACGCTGACCGTGGCCCGCACCGCGGCGGCGCACAGCGCGGTGATCGGGACGCGGCTGTCCGTGGTCGGGCTGCTGCGTTCGGCGGAGCGGGTCACCGGCGCCCGGGTGCGAGACGAGGAATCAGGGCGCGTCCTGGAGGTATCCGCCGAGGCCGTGGTGATCTGCGCCGGGGTGTGGACCGACCTGGTGCACGAGCTGGCCGGGGTGCAGGCTGGCTACAAGGTCCGGATGTCCAAGGGCGTGCACATCGTGGTGCCGCGGGCGGCGGTGGACGCGGACACCGGGATGATCCTGCGCACCGAGAAGAGCGTGCTGTTCTTCATCCCGTGGGGCGAGCACTGGATCGTCGGCACCACCGACACCGACTTCTCCGGCGACCGGGCCGAGCCCGTCGCGACCGAGGAGGACATCGAGTACATCCTGGCCGCCGCCAACCGGGTCCTGGCCCGGCCGCTGAACCGCGCCGACGTCATCGGGGTGTACGCCGGGCTGCGGCCGCTGGTCGATGCTCCGGCCGGCAACGGGGCCAAGCCGAACGGGGGCAAGCCGACCACCAAGCTGTCCCGCGAGCACGTGGTCGACACGCCGGTTCCCGGCCTGGCCAGCATCGCGGGCGGCAAGTTCACCACCTACCGGCTGATGGCCAGGGACGTGGTGGACGCCGCCGTGGCGGATTTCGACCGTGAGGTGCCTGGCTCGGTTACCGACCAGGTGCCGCTGCTGGGCGCGGACGGGTTGGCCGCGGTGCAGCCCGCGGTGGGGCGGCTGGCCGAGGACTACGGGGTGCCCCGGGCGGCGGTGGAGCACCTGCTCGGGCGGTACGGCACGCTGGCGGCGGAGGTGCTCGAGCTGGTCAAGGGCGACGCCGCGCTGGGCCAGCCGCTGGCCCCGGGGCATCCGTATCTGCGCGCGGAGGTCGCCTACGCGGTCAGCCACGAGGGCGCGCTGCACGTGGAGGACGTGCTGATGCGGCGGACGCGGCTGTTCATCGAGTCAGCCGACTCCGGCGCGGCGGTGGCGGCCGACGTGGCCGCGCTCATGGGGCGGCCGCTCGGCTGGTCCCGGCGGCGGCGCGCGGCCGAGACGCGCCGGTACCTCGACCTGGTCGATGCCGAGCAGGCGCGGCCCGCGGTGGGTTCGGTCCCGGCGCCCGGCCTGGCCCTCGCCGCGGCGAGATGAACCAGCAGAGCGCCCGTCGGCTGCTCACGTTCCGGCTGGACCAGGAGCAACGGCAGCGGCTCCGGGCCCGCCTGGCGCGCGAGGGCCGGACGATGTCCGAGGTCGTGACCAACGGGCTGCGCCAGTATGTGGCGACGGTGCTGGCCCGGGGGGACTCTATTTCCCCCGGGGGAAAACCCCCCGGTGACCCCCCTCATGGGGGGCTGCCCGCCCCCCATACCCCCCGGCCCGGGCCCCCCCGACTGCCCGAACGAGTGGCGGCGCGGCTGCGCGAGCTGCGCTCGTCCGGACGCAGTGAGCTGCTGTCCGGGACGCTGGCCGCGCTGAACGAGGCCGGCTGGCCGCTGCGCTCGCTGGGCGAGGCCCTCGGCATCAGCCGCCAGGCGGTGCAGGCCCGGGTCCGCCGCCGGGCCAGGGCCGGCCTGCGCGACCCCGGGGTGCCGTGCGAGCCGCCGCCGCCGTTCCCGCAGCGGCGGGTGGCCAGTCCGGCCGGACTGCGCCCGCACCTGACGATCAAGATCGACCACACGCTGCGCGTGTCGGCGCACCAGGCCGCGGCCGACGAGGGCAGCTCGCTCACCCAGGTGGTGGAGGCGATCCTGGATCGCTACCTCAGCAACGGCATGGCGGACGGGGATCAGGCGCCGCGGGAGGGCGCCCGGATCGGGGATTAGCTCGTCGGCTAGCGTCATAGCTGGGTCCTGGTCATCACGTCTGTACATCTGTACCTCTGTACCTCGGTCGGGAGGGCGCGCTCGGTGCGGGTCACCACGATGCCGCCGGTGGCGGCGGCTACCGCCGGAGCGGTCTGCATCTCGAGCTCGGCCGTGCTGATGAAACTCGCCAGCACGGCCTCGCCCAGCGTGGTGGCCCTGGGCCGGTGCGCGTTCGCCCTGCCGGTGCTCGGCGTCCTGGCGCTGCGCGAGCGCCGGCGTGACCGCGGGGGCTGCGGTACGGCGCCGATGCCGCGCCGCAGCCGCTGGCTGGCCCGGCTGGCGGGGGTGTTCCTGGCTGCCGACCTCATCTTGTGGAGCCACACGATCGCCGCGATCGGCGCCGGGCTCGGCACCGTGGTGGGCAACCTCGAGGTCCTGATCATCTCGCTGCTCGCCTGGCTGGTCCTGGGCGAGCGCCCGGGCCGTTCGCTGGTGCTGGCCTCCCCGGTGATGCTGGCCGGCCTGGTCCTGGTGGGCGGGCTGGCCGACGTGGGCGGGTCGCACGCCTACGGCACCGATCCGGCTCTCGGCGCGGCGCTCGGAGTCGGCGTGGCCGTCCTGTACGCCGTCTACATCCTGATGCTGCGCCAGGCCACTTCGGCGGCCGGCACGGGCACGGCGGTGGCCGCCCCGCTGTTCGAGGCGACGGCCGGCGGCGTGGTGGGTTCGGCGCTGCTTGGGCTGGTCCTGGGTGACCTGCACCTCGGTCCGCCCTGGCCCGCTCTCGGCTGGATCGTGCTGCTCGCGCTGTCCTCGCAGGTCATCGGCTGGCTGCTGATCACGGTGTCCATGCCCCGGCTGGCCGCCGGGATGATCGGCGCGCTGCTGCTGATCCAGCCGGCCGGATCGGTGGCGCTCAGCTAC
>DAIOWL010000013.1:16304-19715 GCA_036758545.1 Streptosporangiaceae bacterium
GATGGCCGCGGTCAGCTCGGTCGCGGTCCAGAAGCGGTTCGGCACGACGTCGGTGACGGTCCGCACCGGGCCGCCGCGCTTGTGGTAGGTGACGCTGACGTGTTCCCTGGTGACCTGCGTGACCGGGTCGATCTGATCTTGCGCGCCCCAGCGCACGCTGACCGTGCCGTCGCCGGTCTCGCTGCTCCATTCGCTGCTGGTCCGCCGCTCGGCGCCGAAGAAGTCCGCGGGATGCGCGAGCTCCATGATGTACAGGCCGTCCCGGTCCAGGTGGCGCCCGACCGCGGTCAGGTGGCGGAGCATGTCGTCCAGCGTCAGCAGGTGGCACAGCGAGTTGAGCATCGTGATGGCCAGGTCGAAGGGGCCGGGCAGGCTGAAGTCCCGCATATCGGCCTGGACCACGGTGAGCGGGATCCCGGCCGCCGCCGCCAGGTCGCGGGCCCGGGCGCACATCGCCGGGTTGAGGTCCAATGCGGTGGCCTGCAGACCGCGTCGCGCCAGTTCGCGGGCGTGCTCGGCCGGGCCCGCGGCGAGCTCGAGCACCGTACCGGGCGGTTCGTGGTGCTTGCCCGACCACCGCAGCAAGGCGTCCACCTCGGCCGGGACGTCGCGGTAGGAGCACGCGGCCTCGTAGTACTCGGGCTCGTCATAGATACCAGGCACCCGACCATGATGCCGGACGCAATTGCCTAAGTGTCACCCGGAGTCAGTATTGCCCGCGTCCCACCAGCCGGAACTGCGCAGCTAGAGACAGTGCAAATTAACGTGCACTAGCCTCACGGATCGCCCTGCGGCAGACTGTGCGCATGATGTCTGAGAGCCAGGCGCTGGAAACCCTCACGCGGGAGGATCCGGAAGCGGCCGGCGACGCGCGGGCCGCCCTGGCCTGGCTGACCGGAGACGAGGGCCTGGAGACCATCTCGCTGCTGCGCCTGCAGGAATTCCTGTGGTACGCGCTCCCGGTGAAGTGGCCGATGTCCACCCCGGGCCGTGTCGGCGTGGCCAAGGCGCTGGGCCGCCTGTTCCTGCTGGCGGGTTTGGACCGGTACGCCGGGGTGTGCTCCTCGACGGGCACCGAGAAGATCATCAACGCCTACGCGGACGGGCACGAGGAAGGGATCGCCGCGTACACCGAGGCCATCGAGGAGTCGAACGCGGCCCCGCCGGACACCGAGCTGCTCGCCTGGGGCTCGGTCATGGGATCGCAGGAGCGCGCTGCCTACGACGCCTGCGCGGCCGCACTGGAACTCGCCTTCGCCTCCGGCGAGCTGAGCGTGGGTGCCCGCGGCTGGCGGACCAGGCGCCTGGACATCGTCAACCGCTGGCTGACCGGAAGGCCGACCGGAGACCTGGACGACGCGGAGCCGGGCCAGCCTCAGGACGGCTCGCCCGGGACCGATACCTGGCTGGGCCGGATCAGCGCGGAGCGGATCGACGCGTGGGCACACGGCCGGCCGGGCGAACGGTCGCGGCTGGCCCGCGGCCTCATTCCGCGCCTGCTCGAGCCGCCCGCGGTCCCCGATGACCCGCTGCCCACCCTGCGCTGGCTGCTCGGCCGCGCCGGGGAGGGCCTGCGCCTCACCGCCCGGCACTACATCGCTCCCGCCCTGGTCACCGAGGCGGTCGAGGAGTTCGGCTGGCGCGACCAGCTCGTCGGCACGCTCCGGCAGGAACTCGACGTTTTCCCGCTGCACACGCTGCGCGGGATGGCCCAGACCGAGATGGGAGCCATCCGGCGCAGAAGCACCAGCCTGGTGCTCACCAAGACGGGCAAGCTCATGACGGCCGATCCTGCCGCCCGCTGGCATATCGGCACCGCCGCGCTGATCGGCCCGGACGACGGCCCGCAGCCGGATTTCTCGGTCGCGGTCCGCGAGGCCGCGCTGATGGTCATCTTGACCAGCGGGCCGACCGGTTATGACGAGCTGACCAAGCAGCTGACCGACTTGCACGGCGTGGAGGGCTGGGCGGCCGGCGGCGGCGCGGGCACTGGCCGGGCCGGCGGCGGGCGGCACGGTACCGGGCTGCACAGCACCGGGCTGGCCAGCGCCGTCCGTACCGAGCTCTACGCGCTGCGGCACCGGCTGTGGGCACTGCACCTGCTCGGTACCGAGCGCAGCTTCAGCGCACCGCTCTCGCTGACCGAGACCGGGGTCGCCGCGGCGCTGTCCGCGCTGCTGGCCCGGGCCCTGCGCCCGCGGCACCACCTGGGCCTCGGATAACTCAGGATTTCCAGGTCAGCGGGAAGTACCCCGTGTAGTTCTCGGCGAGCGTGGTGGCGGCCGCGCGGGAAGAGATGACGTACCGCAGCTGGGCGAGCTGCAGCTCGGCCCCGAACTGGTCCGACTGCGGGTCCACGTGCAGCATGGACGTCATCCACCAGGAGAAGTGGGTGGCCCGCCAGACCCGGGTCAGGCTCGTGTCCGAGTACGCGTCGGCCAGGCCAGCGTGGCCATCGTTCAGCAGGCTGGACAGCGCCTTGGCCAGGACGGTCACGTCGGCGAGGGCCAGGTTGAGGCCCTTGGCTCCGGTCGGCGGTACGATGTGCGCCGCGTCGCCGGCCAGGAACAGCCGCCGGTAGCGCATGGGCGAGGCCACGAAGCTGCGCATCGGCGAGATAGCCTTCTCGCTGATGTGGCCCTCCTTCAGCTCCCACCCCGGCACTTCCAGCCGGTGCTCGAGCTCGGCCCAGATCCGGTCGTCGGACCACGCCTCGATGTCCTCGTCCGCGGGGACCTGCAGGTAGAGCCGGCTGACCTGCGGGGTGCGCATGGTGTGCAGGGCGAAGCCGTCCTCGTGCCGGCAGTAGATGAGCTCGTCGGTGGAGGGCGGCACGTGGGCCAGGATGCCGAGCCAGGAGTACGGGTACTCGCGCTCGGCCACCTGGATGAGGCCGGGCGGCATGGAATCGCGGCAGATGCCGTGGAACCCGTCACAGCCGGCGATGGCGTCGCATACGACCTCATGACGGGTGCCCCCGGCGTCGGTGAAGCGGAGGACCGGTCGTTCGGTATCAAGCTCTCCGACCTCGGTGTCGGAGACCTCGAACTCGATCACGGCCCCGGCCGCCAGCCGGGTCCGGATCAGGTCCTTGACGATCTCGGTCTGGGCGTAGATCGTCACCCAGCGCCCGCCGGTCAGGTCGCGGAAGTCGAGGTGGTGGCGCTCGCCCTCGAACTGCAGGTAGATCCCGCCGTGTTCGAGGCCCTCGGCGTCCATCCGGTCGCCCAGGCCGACCGTGCGGAGCAGTTCCACCGTGCCCGCCTCGAGCAGGCCGGCCCGCTGCCGCGCCTCGCAGTAGGCCCGGCTGCGGTTCTCCACCACGATGGAGTCGATGCCGCGCAGGGCCAGCAGATGGGAAAGGAGCAGGCCGGCCGGGCCGGCCCCGACGATTCCGACTTGAGTGCGTGA
>DAIOWL010000013.1:19815-21073 GCA_036758545.1 Streptosporangiaceae bacterium
CGCCGACCCCGCCGACGGTGTAGAACTTGCCGCGCCACACCGACTCGTCCATGAGTACCATGACCGCTCCTCGGATTCACGTGTACGTAAGACGCACGATAGTTCAGACAGCGAACGGGTGGTGCCGGGTCTATGATGTCATCGACCGAGCCAGGAGGCCCTCCTTGACTGACAACCAGGAACAAAGTCATGACGGGGACTTCGTCCAGTCACTCGAGCGCGGCCTGTCGGTGATCCGTGCCTTCGACGCCGAGCACCCGAAGCTGACGCTCAGCGAGGTAGCCACGAGCACCGGCCTGAGCCGGGCCGCGGCCCGCAGGTTCCTGCGCACCCTGGTTCAGCTCGGATACATGCGCAGCGACGGGAGCAGGTTCGCCCTGCGGCCTAAGATCCTCGAACTCGGCTACGCGTACCTGTCCAGCCTGACCCTGCCCGAGGTGGCCATGCCGCACCTGGAGCAGCTGGTCGAGCAGGTGCACGAGTCTTCATCGGTGTGCGAGCTCGACGGCAACGAGGTCATCTACATCGCCCGGGTCCCGACCAAGCGGATCATGACCGTGACGATCAGCGTCGGGACCAGGTTCCCGGCCTACGCGACCTCGATGGGCCGGGTCCTGCTGGCCGCGCAGTCCGACGAGCGGCTCGACGACTACCTGGAATCGGCCAGCCTGCGCGGCCTGACCGGGCACACCATCACCAGCGCGACCGCGCTGCGCCGCGAGCTGCGCAAGATCCGGTCGCAGGGCTGGGCCCTGGTGGACCAGGAACTCGAGGAGGGGCTCCGCTCGATCGCGGCCCCCATCCGCGACGCCGACGGCCAGGTCATCGCGGCCATCAACGTCTCGACCCACGCCGGCCGGCGCACCCTGAACAGCATCGTCGAGGACCTGCTCCAGCCCCTGCTCGCCACCGCGCGCCGCATCGAGCTGGACCTGGCCCGTTCCCGCGCATCGGTCCGCGCCCGTCCCGACGCCTGACCGCTGCGGTGCGGGGTCCCCGGACCGCGTGACCCTGGCGGCGCGAACCACGGCAGTGCCACATTGCCGTGCTCCTAACCACGGCAGTGCCACATCGCCGTGGTCCGGCGGGCCAGCGTCCCCTGTGCTGCTGTGACGGGAGTAGCGGCTGTGCTGACTGGGGCGTTGGCTGGAGCGGGCGTTCGGGGTGAGGGGGCCCTTACCCCCGTCTATCGGGGGTGGGGGGCCACACACCCCACTGGGCGGCAGGGCCGCGGGGAGGGCTGTGGGCGGAGGGGCTT
>DAIOWL010000014.1:0-20761 GCA_036758545.1 Streptosporangiaceae bacterium
CGGAAAGCACTGCCAGGACCTGCATACGGCGCTCGACATTGACGACACCAAGCCGCAGTGGCGGATCTTCTGCGATCCCCAGACGATCGACTTCGACCTGTTCGACTTCGCCGACACGGTCGGCGACCTGTTCGAGGACGCGTTCACCGACGCGATCGACAAGCTCCTGCCCCACGGCCCGCTGCACGACATCATCCTGGCCGCGATCGGGTCGGTCGCGGACCTGCTCCGCACGCTGCTCGACATCCCCGACGACATCTCCGAATGGCTCAGCGACCTGTTCAACGTCAGCTTCGGGGTGTTCAACCTCATCCTGCAGTTCGTGGCCGACTTCTTCGGCAAGTGCATGTCCTTCTTCCAGCTGGACGACCCCTTCCCGATGTTCCCCAAGACCAGTGACCTGGCCGAGGTGCTGGTCCCCATCCAGCACCTGACCGCCACCGTCAGCGACGCCGAACTGGTCGTCACCGCCGACATCGGAGCCGTGTCATGAACGAGCTGCGCAGCGAGGTCGCCATCAACCGTGTCCTGCTCACCAACCCCGCGCTGGACTCCGGCGCCATCGCCGTCCGCGGCACCGTGTTTCACGTCTTCCGCGAGGCAGGCGACCATGACGTGACGATCCTGCGCGACGGCCGCGTGACTGGCCGGTTCACCGTCGCCGTCCAGCCGGAAGGCGCCGTGCCGCAGGTCAACGTGGACCTGGCCAGACTGGCGGCCGACGCCGACCGTTCGGGGAATATCACCGGGCCCTATGCCGTCCGCGAGGGCGGTGTCATGGGCTTCCATGTCGGCCAGGGCATCGGGCGCTACGCCGTCGTCATCAGCCACACCGCCGGCGGCGGATCGCGCACGGTCCTCGACAGCCGCGGCCAGCTCCCGGCCGGCGACCTGTTCGCGGTCACGCTGGTCACCCCCGGGACCTACCGCGCGACCAACCTGGCCAGCCAGGCCCGGCTGCCGATCACGGTGGCCATGCCCGGGCGGGACGAGCCCTACAGCCCGGCGCGGCCGACCCTGGTCCGGGTCGGCGACCACGGCTTCGACCCGGCGGCGGCGCACATCCTGGCCGGCCAGTCGATCGTGCTCCTCGCCGAGACCCCCGCCCGCTTCCTCGTCGAGCCGCTGCCGTCAGGGCTCTAGAACACCGAGATGTGCACGTGGTCGTAATGGTTCGCGGTGATGCTGCCGCGGTTCTCCATCGGGACCCAGCCTGAGGACGCCATCCGGACGTCCCAGATCCGCTGCCGGTAGATGATGTACATGATGCCGAGCCGGGAGGCGTTCGCCTGGGCCCACGCCGCGATGTCGTAGCCCTTCTGGATCCAGGACGCGGCCGGCATGACCCCCCCGGTACTGAGCATGAAGTCGCACGCCCGGCCGAGCGGATGCTCGCCGTCGCTGCCGGGCCGGTAGCAGCCGATGGCGGAGAACGGGCCGAACCTCCGGTCGACCTCGTCTCGTACCCCGCGCATGCGGGGTGTGATGCTGTCGCCGATAACAGGAGACTCGGGATGGAACTGGGCCAGCAGGTGCTTGACCCGCTGCTGCTGCCCCGCCAGCGCCTGGACCATCTGACGCAGCTTGGCCACCTTGGCCTGCGCGGTCAGCTGGGCGTCCTGTGCGGCCAGCGCGAGCTGGTGCAGGCGCTCTTCCCGCGCGTCGCGCTGCCGGGCGAGGTATTCGATGGTCGCGGACTTGCCGAGCACCTGCTGCGGGTCGCCGCCGGCGAAGAACGCGAGGGCCTGGTCCGGCGCGCTGCCCATATAGCTCGACGCGGCGAGCCTGGCGAGCTGGTCGTGTGCGGCGGCGAGCTGCCGGTCCATCCGCTGCGCCCGGTCGGCGGCCGCCTTGGCGTCGGTCTCCGCCCCGCTGAGCACCTCCAGCTGACCGCGGTACTGCTTGGCCAGCTTGTCCGCCTGGTCTTCCAGCTGCGCCACGGGCGTAGGGGAGTAGGCGGAGAGCCAGCCAGCTACGCCGTCTCGCGTCATGGCGGCCGGCGCCACGTCCCCGGCCGACGAGGCAAGCAGCGAGCATGCGATAGCAACGGCAGCGACCCCACCCCAGCTGCGCAGTCCGCGGCCAAGCCAGCGTCCGGAAATAGCGAACCGGCTCTCGGCGGGGTACCGGCGGCGCACCAGCTGACCTCTCCCTCTGCCGGCGCTGCGTTAAACGCACGTGACAGCCGGCATGTGGCGATGCGAGCTACGCCCGGACGATAGCAGTCTGCTCCGCCACATGCTGGCTGTTCGGCCGATTCCCGCTCACCCAACGGTCCGCAGACGATGATCGTCTAGCAGCGCATCGGTGCTCAGGGGGCTCGCTCGAGCTCGATCTCGTCCCGCAGCGGGATCCCGTAGGCGCCGACCGCGGGGATCTCGGGCTTGAGGCTGGCCCGGCTGCGATCGACGGCGCCGCGATGCACCCTCACCAGGCAGAAGCCGCGGCGCTGGTAGAAGCGCAGCGCATCGACGTTGTCGTTGGTGGTCATGACCCACAGGCGGGTGCACCCCTGCCGCCGGGCCAGCTGCGCGGCCGCCTCGACCAGGGCGGTCCCGGCCCCGCGCCACTGCTCGTCCGCGTGCAGGGTCAGGATCTCGCACTGCTGCCAGTCCCGCCCCGGCACGTAGGTGAGCATGCCCAGCAGCTGCCCGTCGGCGGCCTCTGCGACGAACGCCGGATGGTCCAGGGGATGGACCAGTTCCCCCAGGCGGGCCGCCCGGAAACTGTCGTGCCGGGCCAGGAACGCCTCGGCCGCAGCCCGGTCGGCGGCCTCCCGCGGACGCACCTTCACCGCATCACCTTAAGCGCCATGACCAAGGCGCGATAACCCCATCGGCCGCCGTCGGCGGTACGAGATCGGCCATGGCCCAGTCCGGTGGCTCAGGCCGAGGGCGTGATGTTCCTGTTAACGCGGAACATGTTGTCCGGGTCGTATACCTTCTTGATCTCGGTGAGGCGCTCGAAGTTAGTGCCGTACGTGGCGTGGATCCGCTGCTCGTCCTCGTCGGCGGTCGTAGGCCCGTATCACCCAGTGTCCGGACCTCGATGCCATATCGCCAGTCCTGCGTACACCGTCGGCCGCGCTGCCGTCCGGTGAACGGCCACCGGTCTACCTGGTCAGGCGGGCGCGGATGGCGGTCCGGGCGCGGCTGATCGCATGGAGGTCGTCGTGCAGGACGCTGACGATGTCGGTTCCGGCCAGGATGACTCCCAGCTCGAAGGCGAGCTGGGCGGCGTCGGTGCCATCAGACAGCTCGTCCTGGCCGGCGGCGGCGCGGGCTTCGGCGGCGAGCAGGTCACGCCATTGCTGCTGGATGCGGGCTACCTCGTCGTGAACGCGGCCTGCCTGTGCGCCGACCTCGGCGGAGGCCGCGACGAAGAAGCACCCTCCTGGGAAGACGCGCCGCTCGACATAGGACAGGTAGCCCTCGCACAGCGCGAGCAAGCGCTCCCGTCCGGGCCCGGCCGAGCCGAGGGCCGGTTCGACGACTTCGGTGATGAAGCTGTCCCGGGCCGCGTTGACGGTCGCCAGCTGAAGCTCTTCCTTGGAGCCGAATAGGGCGTGCACGCTGCTCTTGGGCATAGCGGCCGCCTCGGCGAGCCGGCCGATGGACAGGCCCTCGAGGCCTTCGATCGTCGCCAGTTTCGCCGCGTGCTCGAGTACGCGGGCGCGGGAGCGCTGCCCCGGTGCCCGGGTCCGCCTGGTCCGCGGCTGATCCTGGTCTGTCATTGGCTCACTCCTGTTCTCCAGGTCTTGATCTTAGACGAACGATCGTCTATACAGATTTTGTACGTTCGTTCGTCTAAGAGGTGTTGCGATGGCAGACGCCGAAGCTGTATCCCCGCCCATGGACTGGCAGGAGGCCGGGCGAGCATGGGGAGCCCGGCCCGTCGACTGGGCCTACCTGTTCGAGCCGTACGCCCGCCCGGCGAACGATGTGATCTTCGATCGGCTGGGCGTCGGCGAAGGTGTCCGGCTGCTGGATATCGCCTGCGGCTCCGGGCTCGCCGCTCAGATCGCCGCCCGCCGCGGCGCCGTGCTGACCGGCATCGACGCCTCCCAGGCGCTGGTCAGCATCGCCCGCGCCCGAACGCCCGACGGCGACTTCCAGGTCGGCGACATGTTCGCCCTGCCGTTCCCCGACGCCTGCTTCGACGTGGCCACCAGCTTCAACGGGATCTGGGAGGGCTGCCAGGCGGCGCTGCGGGAGGCGGCCCGGGTGCTGGTACCCGGCGGGCGGCTCGGCCTGACCTTCTGGGGCCGCCTGGAGCGCATCGGCCTCATGCCGTACTTCCTCAAGGCGATCGAGCTGTCACCACCCAGCCACGGCGAGGCCACCATCCGCCAGGGCCACACCGGGCAGCCCGGCGTAATCGAGCAGATGCTGGTCTCGGCGGGCTTCGTGCCGCGCGAGCGAGGCACCGTGACGGTGGTAAACGAGTGGGCCGACGCCGGGCTCGCGGTCCGGGCGCTGGCCGCGGCGGGCCCCTCGGTCCCCGCCATCCAGGCGGCGGGGTTCGGCCCGTTCTGCGAGGCGCTGCGGGAGGTGATCGAGCCGCTGCACCTCCCCGGTACCGGGATCCGGATCGCCTCGGAGCTCGGCTGGATCACCGCCGAACTCCGTCCCCAGGACTCGTGAGCAGGGCTCGGTCGAGGCCGTCGAGGATGAGGTCGAGCCCGTACTCGTACTCGCTGCCGAAGTCGTAGCCAGGCTGGAGCACGTGCTCGAAGGTGAACTCGGCGAGGTGCGGGTAGTCCTCGGCGGGGAACCGCGCGAGCATGGCCTGGGCGAGTTCGGCGGTCTCCTCGCCGGTGTCGAACGGCAGGCTCGCTTCTTGCAGCGCGAAGCCGTAGATGTAACTGTCGAGGAGCGCGTAGGCGTGGGCGGCCAGCGCGACCGGGAAGCCCGCACGCCGGAGGCACCCGAGGACAGCGTCGTGGTGGCGCAGCGTCGCCGGACCCGGTGAGGTTCGCGACTCCATCAGGCCGATGGCCCAGCGATGGCGCGACAAGACAGCCCGGATCGCGATCGCCCGCTCGCGCATCGCCGTCCGCCAGCCGGCCGCGCCCGACGGCAGCTCGATCTCGCTGAACACCAGGTCGACGAGCCCGTCCAGCAGGTCCGCCTTGCTGGGGACGTGGTTATACAGCGACATCGCCTCGACCCCGACAGCCTCGCCGAGCTTGCGCATGCTCAGTGACTCAATCCCGCCGGCGTCGGCCAGGGCGAGCGCGGCCTGCAGTACCCGGTCACGGTTCAGCGGGGCCCGGGGCTCGGCTCCCCGTCGGGCCGGTGACGCCATCTGCGCTCCCATCCTTGACTTACTTACACCGTAAGTATACGTTACTTACAGCGTAAGTAAAACGAGCATCGGAGAGACGATGAAGACAGCAGCGCACAACGCGCCGACAGAGGAGACAACGACCATGCAGGCGATCGTCCAGGACCGTTACGGCGAGGCGGGGGACGTGCTGCGGCTGGAGGAGACCGGACGGCCGGCGATCGGCGACGGCGAGGTGCTGCTCCGCGTGCACGCGGCCGGTGTCGACCGGGGCGTCTGGCATCTCATGACGGGTCGGCCCTACCCGGTGCGCCTCGCGGGTTACGGGGTCCGCGCCCCCAAGACGCGTGTCCGTGGCCGCGAGGTCGCGGGCCGCGTCGAGGCGATTGGCAAGAACGTGACGTCGTTCCAGGTCGGCGACGAGGTGTTCGGCATCGCCGAGGGCGCCTTCGCCGAATACGCATGCGCTCAGCCGGGGAAGCTCGCGCGCCGGCCGGGGAGCCTCACCGCCGTGCAGGCGGCGGCCGTGCCCGTCTCAGCCCTGACCGCCCTGCAGGCTGTCCGCGACTACGGGCACGTGCACGCCGGGCAGAAGGTCCTGGTCATCGGCGCATCGGGCGGCGTCGGAACGTTCGCCGTGCAGATCGCCAAGGCCTACGGTGCCGAAGTCACCGGCGTGTGCAGCACCACGAAGATGGACCTGGTCCGGTCCATCGGCGCAGACCACGTGATCGACTACACGCGCACCGGCATCGCCGACGGAGGACACCGCTACGACGTGATCATCGACATCGGCGGGAACCGCCCGCTCCGGCAGCTTCGCGCCGCCCTTACCCCTCGCGGGACGCTGGCCATCGTGGGCGGCGAGACCGGCGGCCGGTGGCTGGGAGGATTCGACCGCAGCCTGCGGGCACCCGTACTCTCGCGGTTCGTCCCGCAGCGGCTGGCCGCGGTCATGGTCTCGGAGAACGCAGCCGACCTGCGCGTGCTCGCCCAGCTCATCGAGTCGGGCCAGGTGACGCCGGTCATCGACAAGACGTACCCGCTGAGCCAGGCGCCCGACGCCATCCGGTACATGCAGCGAGGCCACGCCCGCGGAAAGGTCGTCATCAACCTCTGAGGCGCTCAGATCGTACGGTACCGAACGGGCCTGGCTCCTTGCTTCCCCCGCACCTCCGCCACGTCCATCGGGGGCCGCTCTCCATACGATTTCCATCGCGTCTACACATGACTGCCACACTCCCTCGCTATGCGTGGGCGGTGAGCGCCGAGCGGTTCCTGAACAGCTATCACAACGCGAGTACGCCGCCGGGGCCCGACGTCCCGGCCGAGTTTGCCGCCTTCATGCTCGCCGTGGACCCGAGGCTTCGGATCGTCTAGAGGGGGACTTCACCGAACAGGATGAGGCGAACCTTGTCCGGCTGGCGGCCCTCACCTCGGCCGCACTCGACGGGTTCGCCCAGCTGCATCTCCCGACTACCGAGACAAGGTCGCCACGTGACGAACCAGCGCCAGCCCCGCCATCGTGAATCGCCTGTGAACAAGCCGCGCATCTTCCTCGGGTCGTCGGGCCAGCAAGCCAGACTGCTTCAGGCGATCACGCGCGGGCTCGAGGACGTCGCCGACGTGGAGCCCTGGACGACCACGTTCAATCCGGGGCGGTCCACCCTCGACCGGCTCGTCGAACTGTCCCAGGAGGTCGATTTCGCCGCGTTCGTGTTCGCCCAGGACGACTGGACCACGACGGATGTGGCCCAGTCCGGCCAGGCGTCGCCGCGCGACAATGTGGTGTTCGAGGCTGGGCTGTTCGGCGGCGCGCTCGGCATCCGGCGCACGTTCATCATCCACGCGAACGGCTCGAAGCTGCCCAGCGACCTGCTCGGGCTGACCGCCGTCCGTTACGACCCGGCTAGCACGCCGGCGGAGGTCCGCGCGATCAACGGCAAGCTCCGCAAGGCGATCGAGGCCGAAGGGCGCCGGGGCCTGGTCGAGGGGCTGTGGTGGCAGCTCTCGCTGACCGCGCGGAGCGAGGGCGAGCCGTCGGCAGTGAGCCTCCTGCGCATCACACGGGACCGCGACGGTGGCCTGAATGTGACCGGCCGGGCCTGGCAGGAGGACGGCACCCTGTCGGCCCGCTACTGGAGCGAGGCTGCGAAGGAGCACCGGGATCCAGCCAGCATCTTCTACTTCTGGAAGGGCGAGCGCCCCCGTCACCCGAATGCCCCGCAACTCGAGGGCACCGGCGAGATCAAGGTGGAGACCACCGATCGCGGCACCGGGTACTGGACGACACGGTCCGATCGCGACCCCGAGCTGAACGCCAGGACATCCGGCGTCTACCTTCGAGCCGACCCCTCGGACCTCCAGGTGCTGGACGGCGGAAGCGAGGAGGAGCGGGCTCAGCTCATCGCGCAGCGTCTCCAGCAGTGGAAGTCGGCCGCGAACGCATTCTGAGCTCATCTCTGCGTCCTCGTAGCACGGCTTTGCGGATCTCAGCGGCTACCACGATCGACAGGGCGACGGCGGCGCAGATCAGCCACTGCCGGACGTCGAGCGTGACGGTCTTCAGGAACGTGTGGAAGATGTCCAGGACGGTGGACAGGATCAGCAGGACGAAGGATCCGCCGGTCGTGACGACGAACATCTTGTCGGAGAAGGTGTCGAGGGAGAACGCCGAGTCCCGCTGGTCTTTCGACTCGATCGAGAAGAACAGCAGGAACAGCGCGAACGTGACCATGCCCATGGTCCGGGCGATAGCGAGCCCGTGCTCGTGCTCCGCCCAGCTGATCACGCTGAGGGTGCCGACCGTCATCACCAGGCCGACGAAGGCGAGCCAGACGATGAGTCTGCGGGTCAGGATCGGCTTGGTGGGCGGCAGCGGCGGGCGGTCCATCAGCCCCGCGGCGGGTTTGCTGTAGCCCAATCCGACCGACTGGATGGAGAGCATCGTGAAGCTCACCCACAACGTCTGCAGCGGAAGCAGCGGTATCCCCTTGGCGACGTTGAAGATGCTGGCGGACAGGAACGTGAGGATGTAGCCGAACAGGCCGGCTATCTGGAACCGGACGTACCGGGCGAGGTT
Organism: Streptosporangiaceae bacterium; assembly: GCA_036758545.1. Lineage (GTDB taxonomy): Bacteria > Actinomycetota > Actinomycetes > Streptosporangiales > Streptosporangiaceae > Palsa-504. The sequence continues at coordinate 8,369 of DAIOWL010000014.1, forward strand.
GTCATAGAGCCCGCGGCCCACTTCCACGGCCTTGACGATGGTGGAGAAGTTGTCGTCGGTCAGGATCATCACCGCGGCTTCCTTGGTCACCTCGGTGCCGGTGATCCCCATCGCGATGCCAATGTCGGCCTTCTTCACCGCGGGCGCGTCGTTGACCCCGTCGCCGGTCATGGCGACGATGTGGCCTTTCTTCCTGAGCACGTCCACCAGGCGGACCTTGTGCTCGGGGGTGACCCGGGCGATCACCCCGATGCCGTCGATCGCGGCCCGCGCCTGCTCGTCGCTCATCGCGCCGAACTCGGCGCCGGAAATAACCTTGCCGTCGATGCCGAGCTGGCTGGCCACCGCGGCCGCGGTGACCGCGTAGTCGCCAGTGATCATCCGGACCCTGATCCCGGCCTTCTTCGCGGTGGCGATCGATGCCTTGGCGGTGGGACGCGGCGGGTCCACGATGCCGACCAGGGCGATCAGCTCCAGCCCGGTGACCAGCGGGAGCAGGTCGGCATGGGGGTCGAAGGCGGCCTGGTCGAAGTCCTTGCGCGCGGTGGCGATCACCCGCAGGCCCTGCTGGCCCAGCCGCTGGTTCTCGGCCTGGTACCGCTGCCGGAAATCGCCGTCGGCCGGCGCTGAGCCAGCGTCGGCGTCGAAGACCGTGGCGGCGCGCGTCAGCAGCTGCTCCGGCGCGCCCTTGACGAAGCAGCGGATCACCTCTTTGCCGGACGCGTCGGTCATCTTGTGGAACGTGGCCATCAGCTTGTAGGCCGCGTCGAACGGCAGCTCGGCGATCCGCGGGTAGTGGTCCCTGGTCGAGACGGCGTCGATGCCGCCCTTGGCGGCCAGCACGACCAGCGCGCCCTCGGTCGGGTCGCCGATCAGCTCGCCGTCCCTGACCACCGCGTCCGAGGCCAGCACCATCGGCACCAGGAACTCATCCAGACCGATGTCCGCCTGGCCGCCCACGCGGGTAATCCGCCCGGCGGTCGAGTAGCCCTGCCCGTCGATCGCATACCGGCGGCCAGCGGCCGTCATCTGGACCGCGGTCATCTGGTTCAGCGTTAGCGTACCGGTCTTGTCGGAGTTGATCGCCGAGGTGGACCCGAGCGTCTGGGTCGAGGCCAGCCGCTTCATGATCGCGCCGGCCGTGGCGAGCTGTTCCGTCCCCCAGGCCAGGATGGTCGTGACCACCGTCGGCAGCCCGACCGGGATCGCGGCGATGGCGAAGGCGACGGCGGCGTTGAAGACGGCGATGAACGTCTCGCCCCGGGCCAGGTTCAGCGCCATCGACGCGATCAGCGCGAGGCCCGCGATCACCAGGATCTGCCCCGTCAGCCGGTCCAGCTGGCGGGTGAGCGGGGTCTTGGTCGCCTGCTCGGCCTGCAGCAGCCCGGAGATCTGGCCGACCTGGGTGGCCATCCCGGTCGCGGTGACCACGAAGTCGCCGGTGCCGCGGGTGACGTTGGTGTTCATGTACACCATGTCGGAGCGGTCGCCGAGCGGGGTGTCGGCGCCCGCCACGGGCTCGGTGCCCTTGGCGACGGGCAGGCTCTCCCCGGTCAGCGCGGACTCGTCGACCTCCAGCGTGGCCGCCGTCAGCAGCCGCCCGTCCGCGGGCACGATATCGCCCGCCTGGATCGCGACGATGTCGCCGGGGACCAGCTGCCCGGCCGGAAGCTCCGACAGCTGGCCGTCCCGCCTCACCCTGGCCGTGATGACCACCAGCTTCTGCAGGGCGGAAACGGCCGCGGTGGCCTTCCCCTCCTGATGCAGGCCCTCGACCGCGTTGAACAGCGTCAGCAAGATCAGCAGGATGCCCGTGCCGAGCTGCTTGAGCGGGTAGAGGCTGCCGATGCCGGCCGCGAGCAGCACGAGCTGCATCGGGTCGCGGTACTGCCGGACGAATGCGTGCCAGCGGGGCTCGGTCCGGCCGGCGGCGAACTCGTTCCGGCCGAACTGCTGGGCCCGCGCAGCTGCCTCGGCCGAGCTGAGACCGCGCTGCCCGTCCACCCCTTCGGAGCGAAGGACCTGATCGGCGCCGAGCGTGTGCCAGGCGAGCTCGCCGGCCGCTGGCGGCCCTCCCCGTGTATCCACCACTTCTGAGGTCACCTGGTGCCCTCCCCTCCGCACAGAACGCCTCAATCCGTGCCACCAAGCCTTGCAGTCGACCCTCACCTCCGTACATACATGACGGCGGGTCGGCGTGCGGTTGTCAAGTCTCCTTCGCGCCCCTGGCGTAGCCTGGCACCCTCGTGCGCCTGTCCTGCTCCGGCGGCGCCAGGAGGTCAGCCCGTGACGAACTACGCCCGCATGTACCGGTTCGGCTTCACCCCCTGGGAGCGCTACGCAACGGCGGCCGCATCGAGCATCGCCGCGCTGCTGGATCGCGAGGAGGCCGGGCGCTCCCGCCCCCTAGGCCGTGCGCTCGACCTGGGCTGCGGCCGCGGCCTGTACACCCCCGAGCTCGCGCGCAGGGGGTGGGAGGCCGTGGGCATCGACCAGGTGCCGGCCGCGATCGAGGCGGCACAAGCGAAGAGCCGGGGCGTAAACGGGCTCAGCTACCTCGTCGGCGACGTGACGCAGCTGTCGTCGGCCCGCCTGGGGACGTTCGACTTCTTCCTCGACATCGGCTGTTTCCAGGGCCTGGACGCAGGGCAGCGCCTGGCCCAGGCGAAAGGTGTCTCGGCGCTGGCCAGCCCCGGGGCGACACTGCTCATGCTGAGCTTCGGCCCGAGCCGGTGGCGATGGCTGGTCGAAGGGGCATCGCAACAGGAGGTCGAGACCGCCTTCGCGGGCTGGGAGATGCTGGCGTCCGAGCCGGCCGACACCGCGGGCCTGGGCTGGCCGATGACCAGGACCGCGCCGCGGTGGTACAGGCTGGGCCGACCGGACTAGAACGGTACTGGCCGTTGCCGTCCCGCCCGGCGACCGGTCTCACTCACCGCCGGTCAGCGCGGCGAGCACGTCGGGGAAGATGGCGTCGGCGCGGGCGTCCAGCTCGTCGTCGGTCAGCAGCTGGACCGGATGGGGGATGTAGACCATGCGGGCGCCCGGCATGCCGAGCCGGCGTGCCTGCTCGATGGCTTCGTCGGCGAATGGTGCCGTCGCGATGCCGACCGCCGGGATGCCCCGGCGCTCCAGGTGAACCAGGTCATGCAAACTGCACGACGTGCATGAGCCTCAATCGGCGAGGGCCTCCACGACCAGGTCGGCCTGTCCGGTGATGTCGCCGATCAGCGCGAGGGCGGCCGGCTTGGAGAAGATTTCCTTCGTCGTGCGTGCTGTGGTCGCGCCCGCCGCCTGCAGCAGCGTCTCGATCCGGTCGAGGAACTCGGCGCCGCGGTTCTTCCGGATGTCGAGCAGCACTACCCGGCGCCCGCTGATGCTGGCCGGGCGCGGCGCGAGCGGCTCGGCCGCCCGGACGCGCTCGTCGAACGGGCTCACGTAGTCAGCGGCCACGGTGATCCCACCTCCCGGGATACGATCTGGGATCCCATGCCGGTGCATGGGCCCAGGACTGCAGAGTAACGCCCGGCCTCGCCGCCGGCCACGATCAGGACGATGGCCTCCGGCGATGCCCACTTGGGCACCTGCGCGGCCGGTCCGGCGGCGTGGACGAAGGGGGTCGTCTCGCCGCGGCGCAGCTCGGCGGCGGGCTTGTGCACCGCGTCGAACATGAAGCGGCGCAGCTGTTGTTTGGTCCATCCGGCGGCGCGGAACATCTCGGCGTGCTCGGGGCAGATCACGAACACCGACGGCTCTTCCAGCGGCCACCAGTTGGTGCTCCAGGCGCTGGCCGCTGCCCACGCGAGGATCCAGGCGAGATCCTCGGGGGTGCGGCTGCGGTGGTCGGAGATCGACAGCGGCGCGTCGCTGCCGATGAGCGTGACGACCGACTGGCCCGGCTGGAAACCGCGCTCGACGTGCAGCGGTTCCCAGGGGCTCACTTCCTCGTTCTCGGCGATGCAGAACCCGACCTTCCCCATCTGCCCCTGGGTCGCCCGGTCCAGCCTGCCGGGCATCCCTCCGCCGGTGAGGGTGACGAGCAGCCGCAGCGCCCGGCCGATGGTGAGGTTCGCCCGGAATCCCGGGCCGAGCGCCCCCATGCCGCTGTTCAGGCCTATCGCCTCCCGCACCGGCCCGTTCACCACCACCAGCTGCCCGGCCGGCTGGGTGGTCACCGCCTGGCCGTGGAGGTTGAACGCGGGATCGAGCGCGGCCTGGGCGGCCGCGACCACGACCGGGAAGTAGGCCGGCCGGCAGCCGGCCAGCACCGCGCAGGCCGCGACCCGCTCCAGCGTCGCCTCGCCCATGTCGGGCGGGACGGGGCCGAGGGAAACCCGGCCGTCGCAGCCGCCGAGCATCGCCTCGACCCGGTCCGGGGTCGGCGGGACGACCGGCAGGCCGTCGGTCCAGCCGCGCTCGAACATCTCCTCGACGTCGTCGGTGTCGGCGCGGACCGAGATTGCGGCCGCCAGCTCCGGATCGATCGCGGCCTTGGACGAGCATCCGGGCTTGAGCAGCGGCTCGGTGGCCTCAGGGATCGCGAGCTCGGCGCCGAGGAGCGCTCCCGCCCGTCCGATGAGAGCCACCAGGGCCGCGTGGTCCCAGCCGGTCACGGCACCCGCGATCATCCCGGCGCGGTCGACCAGGACCGCCGTCGGCACCGAGACGAGCTGGTAGGCGTGCGACGTCCGGTACGGCGGGTCCTCGGCGGCCACCCCTGCCTGCCAGCCGAGACGCCGCGCCACCCGGACGGCGACCTCGAGCGGGTCCTCGAATACGGCGGTGGCGGTGAGCCCGGCCTCCTGCCAGGCCCCGCACAACGGGCCGAGCCTGCGCAGCGCCATCGCGGAGGTAGGGCACTCCTCCGAGACGAACAGCAGCAGCGCACCGCCGCCCGCGGTGAGGCCGGCCACGGTCACCTCGGCAGGGCCGGGCCCGCGGACCGACAGAGCTGGCGCGCGCCGCGGCGCGCCGACCCGGCTGAGGTCGCTTTCGGTCATATCCCTGCGCTACCACAGCCGCCACGGTCTGCGGAAGGCCTCGTGCGGCGCATCGCGAGTTCCGGGATGTTTGTTATGTTGCCTGTGCGAGGTAGTGGTCCAGGTCAGCTGCTTAGCCGGGGAGGATCTGCGCGATGTCCGAGGAACAGATGGTTGACCTAGTGCAGGGCGCCCTGGCTGCGCACGGGATCACCGATGAGGTGCTCGCTGCCGGGCAGTTCAACCCGCGAGGCCATAGCGGCGGCATGTTCGCCGGCGGCCTGGTGGGCAGCGAGGCCGGAGGCCTGCTCGGCGAGGTAGGAGAGGCAGTGGGCCTGGGGGCGGGCGCCGTCGCGGGTCGGCGCGCCGCCGATGCCCGCTCGGGACTGCCCGCCAGCATGCTTCTCGGGGTCTCCGGCACGATGGTGTACGGGTTCGCCGCGGCCACCAGGCGCAGCGAGCCCAGCTCGCTCGTCTTCCAGGTCCCGCGCGCAAACCTGACGGTCAAGGTGCACCAGCGGGTGAACGTCCGCGTGCTGGAGCTGATCGACACCTCCAGCGACTCACGTATCGAACTGGAAGGCAACCGGCTGCCGCTCACTCATTCCAAGGACGTCATCCACATACTTGGCAATGCAGGCCCAGACCATGAGCCGGGCGACCCCGGCTGAAGCGTTTCCTGTCACCTGGCCCAGATCACTTAGCTATACACGTCAAGGTCAGGCCGCCCATGGTCGCCACCGAACGCATCTAACGGCGACGTTTCCGCAGAAGCGCTTTGTGCATGATTTCACAAGCTGTTCCCCACGTCGAATCCCGGGTTCAAGCCGGCCTGGGTCGGCCATGTGCACCCGGTCGTGGCCGGGATCGCACTGGCCGGACAGGCGCTGATGGCGCTGCAGTTCACCCGGAGCGCGCCGCGCGATGGGACGGCACGCTGGCTTGATGACGTTAAGCACCTACTCCGCGCGCTGGCTTTCCGGTACGCCCCGCGCGTATACGGCGAACACGGCAAGAAACTCGCCCGCAACCGGATCTACTCGGCCTGCGCCTGGCTGATCATCATCGGCGTCGTCCTCGCTCTCGCGCAGAACTTCTGGCCGGAGTCGGTGAAGGCGGAAACTCAGTGGCTGTTCTGGTTCGAGTCGCTGTCCATCGCATCATTCGGCTTCGCCTGGCTGGTGAAAGGCGAGACCCTGCTCAAGGACGCTGCCGTCCCGGATCAGGCGGTTCCCGTAGAGGCCATCCCGACTCCGGCCGTGCCGGCAGATGCCGCCGCCGCTGATGGCGCGGTACCCGGCGCTCCATTCCCTGCGACGTACTAACGACACAAGAGCACAAAGAACCAGCCGGCATCAGCCAGCCCGCGGCCGTCGCCCTGGCTGTCATCGATCCGGAATGGCTGAACGCCGCAGGGAACAGTTGATTGCCCCCGATCCGATTACCCTGATCGGGGTGCTTGCGTCGGTCATGCTGGGGTGTACCGGGTCAGCCCGGACCTGGATGAGGGAGGCGGTCAGCGGCATGGATGAGCGGGTCAGCCGGGCCGGGCTGCTCTATGAGCGAGCCGTCTTTACTGGTGAGGCCGGCCCGCTGGCAGAAGCCGACCGGGAGCTTGACGCGGCGGAAGCCGATCTGGCCGTGGCGCGCGGCCGGCTGATGCATACGCGGTTCCTGCTGCGCCGCGACCAGGACCCGGCCGCCGCTGAGGAGGACCCTGGCGAGCTGCCGCTGTTCGAGCGCGCCGCCCGGCTGTACGAGGCGCTCGGTGATATCCGCGGTGAGGCCGGGGCGCTGTTCTGGGTCGGCTGCCTGCATCAGGTCGTCCGGCACGACACCGCTGCCGCGGTCCCCTTCCTGGAGCAGTCGCTGAAGCTGGCATCGCAGGCAGGCGACAAGGCCGTGCAGGCTGAGGCGCTCCGGCACCTGGGCATCGCAGCGCACGGCACCGGGCAGCTGGAGCTGGCCAGGCAGCAGCTGGAGGAGTCGACGCGGCTGCGCCGCGAGATCGGGCATTTGCCGGGAGCGGCCGCGAACATGGTCGGGCTGGCCTACATCGCCGCAGCCCAGCAACGCAGCGACGACGCACTGGCACTACTAGATGAGGCCAGCGCGATCGCCGAGGCCAGCCAGGCGCATCGCATCCTGCGCCAGGTCAGCGAAGCGCGCGCGGAACTCTCGGACCCGCATACCCCCCGGCCTGCCTGACCTCCGGTACCCAGCCGCAATTAGGCGGTCGGCACGCTGGCAGGTGCCCAGCGCCCCAGGATCGGACGCCGCACGTGCTTGCAGGCAGTGACGCGACGACCGTAGGATCCCACTTGCCGTGGCGTTCGGGAAGCCGGTGTGATGCCGGCGCGGCCCTCGCCACTGTGATCGGGTCGTTCTTGCCGTCTAGCAGTAGAGCCACTGGGCACATGTGCCTGGGAAGGTCAGGCCAGAGCGAGCCAGCTGGTTGCTGGCATCCCGTCAGCCAGGAGACCGGCCACGGCACCGAAGGAACCATCCACGAGGTGCTGGAGGCGGTCCGGTTGAGCATTCTGACGGCAGCACGTGATACGGCTGCGCGTTATCTCGCCGCGCTGGGCGCGACGACCCTACTGGTCGCAGGCATCTCGGCCTGCTCCACATCATCTTCCACCCCGGAGGCGAACTCCCCGGCGAGCGCCAGACCGAGCACCCTGACGATCGCGACCAGCTTCTCGATCGGTGACCTGGACCCGATCGAGAACGGTTACTGGGGTAACGAACTCGGGTACGGCGAGCTCCTGATGCGGCCCCAGCCCGACGGGACCGTCAAGCCGTGGCTGCTGAAGTCGCTCACGAACACCTCGCCCACGACGTGGGTGCTGACGCTGAATTCCGGGATCCGCTTCCAGGATGGCAAGCCGCTGAACGCCGCGGCGCTGATCGCGTGCATGCAGTACCAGCTCAAGCAGAACTCGTCGGCTACCGCGGCCCTGCCGGGCGCCCGCCTGACGGCCACGGGAACCGATGAGGTGACCGTCACCACCAAGAGCCCGGTCCCGAACCTGCCGTACATCCTGGGCGACGAGAGCTTCTTCATCGTCTACGACCAGGCCGCCTACCTGGCCGCGAAGGGCAGTCCCGCCAAGCTGATCGCGGCCAGGATCTACACCGGCCCGTACGTGGTGACCGATGCCAGCGACCAGATCATGCACGAGGTCCGCAACCCGCTCTACTGGGACGGCACCCCCAGGCTGTCCAAGGTGACCGTCAAGTTCATCACCGATGCCCAGGCCCGCATCCTCGCGGTCGAGCACGGTGAGGCCGACCTGGCGCTGTACCCGCCGACCACGGCGGCCAAGACGCTCACCGGCCGCACCGACGCCTACTACGACACCGGCACGCCGCGCGGCCCGACCTTCCAGCTCTTCCTGAATGAGCACACCGCACCGTTCAACGACGTCGCGGTCCGCCGGGCCGTGCAGGCCGGGATCAACTACGACCAGCTCGCCACCCAGGTCATGAACGGCCTGTACAAGCCGGCCACAGGGATGTACGCGTCCACCGCCCCCTACGCCCTGACCACGCAGGTCACCAGCGCGTCGAAGGCCGAGGAGCTGCTCACCAGAAACGGCTGGACGGCCGGCTCGTCCGGCGGGGTTCGGCACAAGGACGGCAAGGCCCTGGCCATCACGATCGCGACCTACGCGCAGCAGCCGGACACGTCGACCCTCGCCGTGGCGATCCAGGCGCAGCTGTCCCAGATCGGCTTCGACGTGTCGATCAGCCAGGTGCCCGACATCGACGCGGCGCAGAAGAACCCGACCGGCTGGACTTCCGCCCTGGAAGGGGACGGGACCACGTCGTTCGCCGGCGACCCGATCACGCCGCTGCAGGAGTACTTCGCGAGCAGGGGCCCGGGCAATACGACCGGCGCCGGCAATCCGCAGCTCGACCGCCTAATCGATCAGCTGGCGTCCACCCTGGACGCCAGCACCCGCAACGACCTGCTCAAGCAGGCTCAGCAGATCATCGCCAGCAACGCCTACGGCATCTTCGTCGGGCAACGGCTCCCGGCCGTGATCGCCGGCCCGGCGTGGCGTCACTATCCGGTGCCGCCAGCCAACCTGTGGGTCAGCGCCACGACCGCACCGAGCAGCTAACCGGGCGGCGGCGGGTGCTCAGGTCCAGTGCGTTCCGCATCGGCCAGGCTCTCGTCACACTGTGGGTCACCAGCGTCCTGGTGTGGGTTCTGCTGCTGCTCGCGCCGGGTGATCCGGCCCGGACGGTGCTGGCCGCCCGGGGCATCGCCAACCCGCCACCGGCACTGATCGCGGCCACGCGACGGCAGCTCGGGCTGAGCGGCCCGGTCGTGCCGCGCTACTGGCACTGGCTGGAACGAGCCATCCACGGCGACTTCGGCACGTCCTGGCAGACGGGGCGCCCGGTGATGGAGGAGTTCGCGGCTCACCTGCCGGCCACCGTGCGCCTGATGATCACCGCGATGCTCATCGCCGTCACGCTCGCGCTGGTGCTGGGGCTCGCGTCGGCTGCCGCCGCCGGGACCTGGATCGACGGCGTCATCCGCACGGTCACCGTGCTGATGGTCGTCACTCCCGGCTTCCTCATCGGGCTCTTCGTGCTCGACGTCCTCGTGGTCCACCTGAACCTGGGGCGCGTCGTCGCCGACGGCAGCTGGTCGACGGTCGGGTGGCCCGCCGCCACCCTGGCGATCGGCGCGGCCGGCTTCTGGGCCCGGGTGCTGCGGGTCAGCCTGCTGGAGGCGGGGTCGGCGTCGTACCTGCTCGTCAGCCAGGCACGCGGTACCTCGGCGCTGCGTCGGCTCTTCGTCCACGTCCTGCCCAACGCCGCCGCCCCGTTCCTGACCGTCGTCGGGCTCGGCGCGGCGGCCCTTCTCGGCGGCGCGCCCATCGTCGAGACCGTCTATTCGTGGCCCGGCGTCGGCCAGTACACCGTGCAGGCGATCGACGCCCGTGACCTGCCGGTCGTGGTCACGTACACCATGCTCGCCGTCGCCACCTATATCGCGGCGAGCCTGCTGATCGACCTCGCGCTCGCCGCGATCGACCCCCGGCTCCGGCGTCGGCCGGCCCGCCGGGCGCGATCCGTCCGGGTGGCGGCGTGAGCACGGTCGTCCCGGCGGCGGGCGGCGTGCCCGGCGTCGACGTGGCCCCGCCAGCGGGACTGCTCAGGACCCTCTCCCGGCACTGGGGTTTCCGGGTGGGCGCCCTGCTGGCGGTCATGCTCGCCGCGCTGGCCCTGATCGGGCCGCTGCTCGCGCACGGGCCGAACGTCACCGACTACGCCAACCAGCTCGCCTCGCCGGGCACCCGGCACTGGCTGGGCACCGACAGCGCCGGCCGCGACGAATTTGCCCGAACGGTCGCGGGTGCCCGCACCACGCTCGGAGCAGCGGTGCTGGTGTTCGCGCTGACCACGGTGATCGGTATCACGGTCGGCACCGCGGCGGGCTTCCTCGGCGGCATCTTCGATGCCTGCGCCAGCCGCCTGATCGACCTGCTGCTCGGGCTGCCGTCCCTCGTCCTCGCCCTGGCCGTGGTCGGCGTGCTCGGTCCCGGTTTCAGCCACCTGATCCTCGCGATGACCCTCACGGGGTGGGCCGGCCTGGCCAAGGTGTCCCGCAGCTACACGATCGGCGCCCGCCAGCGCCCGGATGTCACGGCGGCCAGGATGGCCGGAATCCGCACGACCAGGATCTTCACCGGTCACGTCCTGCCCGGTGCCGCCGTCCAGGCCCTCATCGCCGCCACCCTCGGGCTCGGCGACACGATCCTCGGCCTGGCCGGCCTGTCGTTCCTTGGCCTGGGCGTGCAGCCGCCGACCGCCGAGTGGGGCAGCATGCTCAACGACTCCCAGCTGTACGACACGGTCGCGCCGTGGCTGGTCATCGGGCCCGGGCTGGGCATCATCGCCGCCGTCACCGCGGCCACCCTCATCAGTGACGCGCTCCGCGACTGCACGGACCCGAGCCGCGCATGACGGAGCCACGCATGACCGAGCCGTGCATGACCGGCCCGCTGCTGCGGATCCGCGGCCTCGCCGTCCGCTACAGCTCCGGCCCCGCCGTGCTCGACGGCCTGGACCTCGACGTCGACGCCGGCGAGTGCCTGGCCCTGGTGGGCGAATCGGGCTGCGGCAAGACCACCCTGGCCCGCGCCATCCTCGGCCTGCTCCCGCGTCACGCGGCCGTCACCGGAACGATCGAGCTTCTCGGGAACGACATCAGCCACGCGTCGGCCAAGAGCCGCCGCGCCCTGCTCGGCCAGCATCTCGGGTACGTCGCGCAGGACCCGTACGCCGCCTGCGACCCGATCCGAACCGTCCGTCACCACATCGAGGAGGCCTGGCGCGCTCACGGTGCCGCTGTGCCGCCCGGCGTCATCGAGCAGCGGATGAGCGCCCTCGGCATCGCCGCCGCACCGACCCGGCTCCGGGACCGCCCGTACCAGTGGTCCGGTGGCATGCTCCAGCGGGCCAGCATCAGCGCGGCCACGGCCCACGACCCCGAGCTCGTCCTGGCCGACGAGCCGACCAGCGCCCTGGACGCGGAACTCGCCGACGGCGTGCTGCACGCCGTACGCCGGGCCAGCCGCAGCCTGCTGCTCATCAGCCACGACCTTCGCCTGGTCGAGAACCACGCCGACCGCGTCGCCGTCCTGCGGGACGGCCGCATCGTCGAGACCGGCCCGACCGGCTCCATCACCACGGCGCCGCAGCACGAGCACACCAGCCAGCTCCTCACCGCGGCCGACACCATCAGGGCCGCCCCGCAGCGGCCCGGTGACCCGCACCACCCACCGGTCACGCCCCCGGTCGTCACCATCGACCGGGTGTCGGTGACCTACCGCAGCGGAACCAGCGCGATCCCGGCGCTGCGCGACGCCAGCCTCACGGTCCATGCCGGCGAGATCGTCGGCATCGCCGGGCCCTCCGGGTCCGGCAAATCCACGCTGCTCCGCATCGCGAGCGGGATCGAGGACCCAGGTTCGGGCACCGTGACCTTCGCCGACGGGCAGGCATCCGCGCCCCGCGGGTACGTCATGCCGGTCTTCCAGGACCCGGTGGCCTCGCTCGACCGGCGCTGGCCGATCTGGCGCAGCATCACCGAACCCGCCACGGCCAGCCAACGCCTGAGCCGGCAGGAAAGGCTCCGGCTGGCCCGCGATGCACTGGCCCAGGTCCGGCTCGGCCAGCTGGACCCGCACCGCCTGCCCGGCCAGCTTTCCGTCGGGCAGTGTCAGCGCGTGGCCCTCGCCCGGGCGCTGATCGCCCGCCCGGCCCTCATCATCGCCGACGAGCCGACCGCCAGCCTCGACGTCACCACCGCCGCCGAGATCGTCGACCTGCTCCGGCTCACCCGCCAGTCCGGGCTGGCGATCGCCCTGGTCAGCCACGATGAGGCGCT
>DAIOWL010000015.1:0-10307 GCA_036758545.1 Streptosporangiaceae bacterium
TCATCTCCGACGACATGGGCGCGGCCGCGGCCGTGGCGAGCCTGTCCCCGGCCGCACGCGCCGTCCGCTTCCTGAGCGCCGGCGGGGACATGATCCTCTCCGAGAGCCTGTCCGTGGCCGCCGCCATGGACGCCGCGGTGCTGGCCAGGATGAAGCGCGATCCCGCGTTCCGGGCCGACGTCGACGCCGCGGTGATGCGCATCCTGGTCGCCAAGCAGGCCTACGGCCTGCTGCCCTGCGCGGCCAGCTAGACCTGACCCTCAGGTGGACCAGGAGGCCAGGAACGCCGCGTCCTTGGCCGCGACGTCGGCTCGGAACATCGGGTGCAGGTCCATCGACGGCGAGTACTTGCTGGCCGGGACCACGCGGCCCAGGGCCTCGGCCATGGCCCGGACGTGGTGCGGACCCGCGCCGCAGCAGATGCCCACGTAGTCCACGCCGAGCTCGCGGGCCTGCGCCGCGAACTGGGCCATCTCGAACCGCGTGCAGGTGAAGGAGTCGAGCGCGATGGGGAAGGCCCGCTCACCGTCCGCCGACCGCAGGGTCTCCATGGTCGGGGCGGCCGCGTCGGTCCGGTACGGCACCGGCTGGACGGCGATGGCGCAGTCCACGGCCTCCCGGATGTCCGCGACGAGCGGCAGCATGGTCAAAGGCCCGCGATCGCAGTTCAGGCCGACGACCTGCGCGCCCTCGGCGGCCAGGATCCGGCACGCCTCCACGTACCCGTAGCCGTCGCGGGTCTGGTCCGGCTGCGTCGGCGCCAGCGTGACCATCGCGGGCAGCCCCAGGTCACGGATGACCTCGACCGCGATCAGCGCCTCGCCGAGGTAGTCGTTGGTCTCGGAGATGACGAAGTCGACGCCCTCCTCGACCGCCCAGCCGAGCTGCTCGGCGTACATGGCCCGAACGGTCTGCCGGGTTGCCGGGTCATCCGGGTCATACGCCCAGGTGTTGCAGACGTTCCCGGCCACCAGCGCGCCGCCCTCGGCCGCGACCTCGCGGGCGATCCGCACCGCGGCGCGGTTCATCGCCTCCAGGTCGCCCTCGCGGCCCACGTCGCGCAGCTTCTCCCGGTGCGCGTAGTAGGTCAGCGCCACCATCACGTCCGCGCCCGCGCGCAGGAACTCGCGGTGCAGCTCACGCACGGCGTCCGGGTAGTCGAGCACCACCTCGGGCACGAACGGGCCCGCCTTGATGTAGCCGCGCCGCTCCAGCTCGAAGACATAGCCCTCGGCACCGAGTACCGGCCCGGCCGCCAGCCGGTCCATGATCGACGAGCTCACGCGCCCCTCCAGCTCACTCACGAAACCACCCCTTCCGCAACCCCGCCGAACCTAAGTGATCTTGCAGGCGGGTGGCGGACAGCCTACTCCGGTGTGTCAATATAAGCGGCGGGCCGGGCCCTGCTCCGGAGAAGTTGCAGCTAAAGCACTGACCGAGGGAGGGGAGCGCTGATGGTGGTGCTTGACGGCGCGTCGCTGACGATCGAGTCTCTCGCGGCCGTCGCGGAGGGGCGCGAGCAGGCCATTCTCGCCCCGGCGGCGCGTGACCGGATGGCCGAGGCGCGGAAGGTTGTCGAGGAGGCCATGCGATCGGAGGCGACCGTCTATGGCCTGACGACCGCGGTCGCCGAGCGAAAAAGCGTCACGCTCGACGCTGCGGGCCGCCGGGGCTTCAGCCAGACCCTGATCCGGAATCACCTGATCGCCCAGGGAACGCCCGCCCCTCCGACGGTGGTGCGGGCCGCGATGATCTGCCTGGTGAACGGGTACGCCAAGGGCGCGGCCGGGGTGCGCCCCGAACTCGCCGAGATGATCGTCGATGCCTTGAACCGCGGCGTCTCGCCGACCGTGCGCAGCCTCGGCTCGGTGGGGCAGGCTGATCTGGGTCCCCTGGCCGACCTCGCTGAAGGGCTGGTCCGCGAGACCGGCTTCGTGCTGCAGGAAAACGAGGGCCTGGCGCTGATCAATAACAACGCCTTCGCCACCGGCTGGGCCGGGCTGGCTCAGCTCGCCGCGGTACGGCTGCTCGGGGAAGCCGAGGTCTCCGCCGCGCTCGCGCTCGAGGGGTTCGCGGGCAACCTCAGCATCCTCCATCCCGTGGTCGCCGAGGTCCGACCCCACGCGGGCCTGGCCGCGGCGAGCGGCCGCCTCCGCGCGCTGCTGGCTGGGAGCTCCCTGTTCGAGCCCGGTCACGCCCGAAACCTGCAGGACCCGCTCACCTTCCGGAGCATCCCCCAGATCCTCGGCGCGGCCAGGGACACCCTGGCTTTTACCCGGGCCACGATCGAGACCGAGCTGAACTCCACCCCGGCCAACCCCGCCGTCATCCTGGCGGAACGGCGCATCGTGTCGGTCGGCAACCTCGACGTGGTTCCGGTCGCCGCCGCGCTCGACTTCGCCCGCATCGCCCTCGCGACGGTGGTGACCAGCGCCGCCGAGCGAACCGTCAAGCTCCTGCAGAGCCCGCTGTCCGGCCTCCCGGCCGGGCTCGCCGCGGAGCCGGACACCGGCGAGGACGCGCTCGCCGAATTCGCTGTCGCCGCGCAGTCGATTGCCGCCGAGGCACGCGCGCTCGCCCACCCGGTTTCCTTCGAGGTCGTGAGCTCGAGTAAGGCCGAGGGGATCGAGGACCGCATGACGATGGCCCCGCTGTCGGCGCGCCGCCTGAGCGAGATGGCCGACCTCGCCGCGCGGGTCGTTGCCCTCGAGCTCTTCGTCGCGGCCCAGGCCATCGACCTGCGCCGGCTTCCCCGCCTGGGTGAGGGCACCGGACGGGCACTTCGCCTGCTGCGCGAGCTCGCCGCCTTCACCGGCCACGGGCAGGCCCCGCCCGCAGACCTCGAGCTACTCGTCGACGCGGTCCGGGCGGGCCGCTTCACCGCTGCCGCCGAGCTGACCCCGACGTAGCGTCCTTACGACCTGTCAAGAGCCTGTAAATACGTATGAACAAACTGGAAATCTCGACAGAACCGGCTGGCCGCAGCTCCGCAGCCGGTCCTCGGGGATCGTCCTCTCAGGCTCGCCGCTCCGTATTAAATCTGCAGTGGTTAGAATGTAAAAACAAACAAGCCTAGCCACCGCCGGATGTCGACGATGCCTGAACGCGAACCAAGCTCCAGCGGCCCGATTAGCATCGACCGAACCAGTCCGGTGCCGCTCTACTTCCAGCTGGCTCAGCACTTCGAATCGGCCATAAGATCCGGCGCGCTCAAGGTAGGGGCCCGGCTGGAGAACGAAGTCCAGCTCGCGGAGATGCTCGGACTGTCCAGGCCCACGGTGCGGGCAGCCTTCCTCTACCTGGCTAACAAAGGGCTTGTGGTGCGCAAGCGCGGCGCGGGGACCGTGGTGGCGAACGAGCGGATCGACCGCAACGTGGAGCTGACCAGCCTCTACGACGACCTGGTGGCCAGCGGCCGGACGCCCGCCACCCGGGTACTCAAGGCCGAGGTCAGCCACGCCAGCGACCAGGTCGCGCAGGCGCTGCAGCTGCCCGAGCGGTCTCTGGTCATGTCACTGGAGCGGATCCGGCTGGCCGACGGCGAGCCGATGGCCCTGATGCACAACTACCTGCCCGCCGGGCTCGTCCAGCTGAACGTCGAGATGCTCGAGGAGCACGGACTCTACGAGCTCCTCCGCGCGTCCGGCATCGGGTTGTACTCCGCCACGCAGCGGATGGGGGCGAAGAACGCCTCGGCCGCCGAGGCCCGCACGCTCAACGAGACCCGCGGCACGGCCCTGCTGACCATGGAGCGCATTGCCTACGATCAGTCCGGCCGCCCGGTGGAGTTCGCCCGGCACCTGTACCGCGCCTCCCGGTACGCCTTCACTACCAGCTTTCCTCGCCCCGATTCGGCCCGCGGCTAACGGTTCCGGCCAAGTACGGTACGCACATGGCGACTCTCGACGACGTAGCCCGGATAGCCACCGAACTGCCCGAGGTGACCGAGGGGGAGCGGTACGGCAACCGGACCTGGCTGGTCGGCGGCAAGGCGTTCGCCTGGGACCGGCCGTTCAGCAAGGCCGATATCCGTCGGTTCGGCGACCAGGTTCCGCCGGACGGCCCCATCCTGGCCGTCCGCGTCGGGGACCTTGGTGAGAAGGAAGCGGTGCTCGCCGCGAACCCGGACGCGTTCTTCACCATCCCGCACTTCGACGGGTATTCCGCGGTCCTCATCCAGCTGCCCAGGGTCTCCGCCCGGGCGCTGCGCGACGCGATCACCGACGGCTGGCTGGCGTGCGCCCCGCCCGCCCTGGCCCGGCGTTTCGAGCGGTAGGGGCATAGCCCGGCAAATACGGTGTATCAGGCGCGCGGTCCGGCCCTCCGATTCAGCAAGGGCGCCCTCGCGAACTGGAGCGGGGTGAGAGGGAGCCCAGCCCTGCCGGGCGGACGCGCGGCGTCGTCCGTCCGGCAGGCTCCAGATAAACGGGGGAATGGGGGTTCCCGATGGATACCAGTGTGATGTTTCTTGACTGCCCGGCTTATATGAACAAGACCGGTTCGGTCCGGTGCGGGCTGCCTGCCGAGGTGCAGGACCGGTACCTGATGAGCTCGACGGACGGCGCGCTGGAAAGCGCGAGGATCCGCTGCCCGCGCGGGCACTGGTTCAACGGCCCGATCGAGTCGCTGACGGTCGAGCGGCGTCCGGCGCTGACGGACGATAGGTCCCGTTACGCGGGGCAGCCGCCGCTGCTGTCGTAGAAGCCCGCACCGGCCAGCCCGGGCCCGGTGATGGCGGGCTTGTTGGCGCCGCCGCCGCTCGGGTAGGCGGTGTCGAACCACTGAGTGAAGAACTGGCTGAGCCGGTTCTGGCAGGCCGCGCTCTTGTTGGGCAGCCAGTGCCGGAAGCCGGCTTCCAGCTGGGACTCGGTGATGTGGCCGCCGCCGTAGTGGCGCTGGATCTGGTGCAGGGCCTTGGTGAACCTGGCGGTGCCGAGGATCTGCCACAGCGCGATGTAGGCGGCGCCGGGCCGCTCGTAGGTGGGAGCGTTCGAGAACAGGCCGAACGGGGTCGGGTTGGACGGGGCGGCCGTCCAGAAACTGCCGGCCCGGGCGTAGGTCTTGTTGAACTGCGCGATCAGACTGTCCTGGAACGCCTTCTTGCCCGCGGCGGTGCCGGGGCCGCCGGCCTTGGTTTCCGCGTTGCGCGCGGCCAGCAGGTATTCGCCGAGGGTGGCCATGCCCTCCTTGAAGAAGGTCAGGTTGTACTCGCCCTCGGTCACGTTGTCGCCCCACCACTGGTGCATGTTCTCGTGGTAGAGCGTGTCGAGGTCGATCTCCCCGCCGGCGAAGGTGATCATCGTCTGCATTTCCTCTTCGAAGCTCGCGTCGGGAGTGCCGATGATGATGCCGTCGGAGGTGAACGGGAACGGCCCGTTGAACTGGCTCTCGAAGTCGGTGATGTCCTGCTGCTGGTTCATGATGGCCAGGTTCTTCTGCTGCTGGGCCGCGCTGATCGACGCGTCCTGCGCCTGGTAGTACCTGATGCCGTCGCTGCCGACCCGAGAGGTCAGCGTGTAGTGGCCGACGCTGTTCTCGACCAGGTAACTGGCGATCGGCGCGCGTGAGTGCCAGTGGAAGGTAGCCGAGCCGCCGGGGAACCGCGCGTCGGGCCCATGGTGCGTGACCGACCGGAGCATGCCGTTCGCCACTGCGGTCAGGCCGGCCGCGACCGTGTCGTAGAAGTCGTAGGTCGGCTTGGCCGTCGGATGGTCGTTGAGCGGCATCCAGTCCTCGGTGCCCACCGGTTCGGTGGTGACGAAGCCGCCGTCGCTCGACCGGAACCAGCCCTCGGTGGTGCCGTCGCCGTCGTTGTGCACGCCCGGCTTGCCCGTATAGCTGACCTTCACGGTGAACGCCGAGCCATCCCTGATCGGGGTCTTCGGCGTGATGACCAGCTTGTTGGCCGGGCACTGCGTCCCGTTCAGCGAGTTCGCGGCGGCGTCGGTGTCCGGAAGCTCGGGTGAGCAGGCCGGGGGCAGCGGGTTGTTCGCCGGGCCGCCGACCGGGTTGTTCTGCGAGGCCTCGTGCGCCTGCGGGTTGGGGTCGTTCTGCCCGTTCGGGTCGCCGGGGTAGGTCGGCTGGACGAACGTGAAGGTGGCCGCGTGGCCGTTGACCGTGACCGAGTTGACGGTCATGTCGGGTCCGTCCGCCGTGTTCGCGGACTTGCGCTCGAAGTCCAGGCTGAAGCTGGTCAGGCACTGCGTGGCCCGGTCGGTGAGCACGACGTGGTTGCCGGGCAGGAACTTGTTCGCGGCACCGTCGTAGACCAGGTGCACGTCCGTGTGGAGGCTGGTGTAGCCGCCGTTGCCGGTGTCCGGGTAGACGTGGGCGCCGGGCGGCGACAGCGTGTGCGCGCCGGCCGAGCACGTCCCGCCATGACCGGCCGTGGCCGCCCAGGTCGGCCCGGCCAGTCCCGCGCCCGCGAGGGCGAGGGCTGAGACCGAGGTGACGGCGGTGATCAGCAGTCGGCGTCGTGCCACGAGACCTCCAAAGTCGCCGTCCGACCATATCAGGGCGCTTACGGCCGAACCGGGCACTGTGACCATGCTGGAATCCGCCGCCGCCAGAGGTGCGGGTACGCTGCATTGCGGCCGTCACCATACCTCGTTCGGAGCCGCTCGCTCATGCTCAGCCAGGACATCGTCGATTCCCTGTTCCCGCCGGACCTGCCGGAGCCGGATCACTGGGAGCACCGCTACCCGCCACGTGACCTGCCCGAAGGAGCTAAGGTCACGCGCATCGCGCCCAGCCCGACGGGCTTCCTGACCATCGGCGGCGTGTTCACGGCGATGATCGACGCCGACGTGGCTCACCAGTCCGGCGGCGTCTACCTGGTCCGCCTGGAGGACACCGACCAGGCCCGGTTCACCGAGGGCGCGGCCGAGCAGTTCGTCGAGGCCTTCGAGTACTTCTCCATCAGCCCGGACGAGGACGACCTGACCGGCCGCTACGGTCCCTACACCCAGTCGGCGCGGGCGCAGACCTACCTGACCTACGTCCGCGAACTGCTCCGCCAGGGCCGGGCCTACGTGGACTTCACGACCAGGCAGGACCTGGAGGAAATCAGCGCCCGCCAGCGGGAGGCGGGAGCCCTGCCCGGTTACTACGGCAAGTGGGCCACCTGGCGCGACGCCGATCCTGACGAGGTGGCCAAGCGGCTCGCGGCGGGCGAGCCCTACGCGGTCCGCTTCGGTTCCCCGGGGGTCTTGGGGAACCGGGTGAGCTTCACCGACGCGATCCGCGGCGAGCTGTCCATGGACGACAACCGCAACGACGCGGTCATCTTGAAGAGCAGCGACACCGAGCCGCGGCTGCCCACCTACCACTTCGCGCACGCGGTGGACGACCACCTGATGCGCGTCAACCTCGTCATCCGCGGCGAGGAGTGGATCTCCTCGGTGCCGCTGCACCTGCAGCTGTTCGACGCCCTCGGCTTCGAGCGGGTGCAGTACGCGCACGTCGCGACGCTGATGAAGCAGGACGGCAGCAGCCGCCGCAAGCTGTCCAAGCGCCGCGACCCGGAAGCCAACGTGAGCTTCTACATCGAGCAGGGCTACCCGGCGCCCGCGGTGCAGTACTACCTGCGCGGCCTGGCCAACGGCAGGCTCGCCGAGATGCCGATGGCCGAAGCGCTGGCCGCGCCGATCCGGCTGTCCGAATGCGGCACCGCGGGCCCGCTGGTGGACACGGTCAAGCTCGACGACATCAGCGGTGACTACATCGCCACCCTGTCCGGCGAGCAGATCCTGGCCGAGGTCAGCTCATGGGCCCGGCGCTACGATCCCGGCCTGGCCGAGATCTTGGAGGCCGAACGCGCGCTGGCCCTGCGCGCCCTGGCCGTCGAGCGGGAAGACGTGCCCAACCCGCGTAAGGACCTGCGCAAGTGGGCCGGCTTCCGCAGTGCCTACGGCTTCTTCTTCCCGCAGGTCTTCGAGCCGGTCACCGACCCCGCGGACGCCAGGTTCGGCAGCCTGGACCCGGACCTGGTGCGAGCCGTGGCGGACGGCTTCGCGGCCGGCTACCAGCCGCCCCGGCCGGGCGCCGGCCCGGACGCCGAATGGTTCAATCAGGTCCGCCGGCTCGCGGCCGATCTCGGGTTCGCGCCCAGCCGGAAGGATTACAAGCAGAACCCGGCCGCCTATCCCGGCTCCATCATCGACGCGTCCCAGGTCATCCGGGTGCTGATCACTGGCGCCCTGCGCAGCCCCGACCTGGCCGAAGTGTCCCGCGCGCTCGGCACCGAGGAGGTCCTGCGCCGCGTCCGCGCGGTCAGCGCCGCCTAGTCGCCGTCCCCGGCGCTCTCCTCGGGCTCCCCGGGCGGCCAGGTGCCGATCGGCTCCTGCTGGTACAGGCTGTCCAGGTTCAGCTGCTGGGCGTCTTTCAGCACCACGTCCTGCTGTTCCTGCGCCTTTTCCGCCGTCTGCTTGGCCAGCTCAGAGGCCAGCCCGCCGAGCTGGCGGACGCCGGTGTCGTCGACGACCTCGCGGCTGCTGGCGAAGATGACGATGCCCTCCACCCGCCGGTCCTTCTGCTCGGGCGGCGACAGAGCCGCGCCCACCTTCGCTCCCTCGGCCGGGTTGGCGGCACGCGCGGCGAGCTTGTCGCGCTCCTCCAGGATCCACTGGTGGAACTTCATCACCGCGCCGTGCAGGGGCAGGTTCCTGACGTCGTCGTTGGACAGGGCGAACCGCTTGCCCTTGCTGAAGCAGCGGCCGTAGGCGAGCACGGCGGACGACCACAGCGCCAGCGGCATCAGCGGGTCCCGTTCCTCCTCGGGCTTGGCCAGGTCGGCGAGCAGCCGCTTGCAGCAGTCCATGACGAACTGGAGCTCTGAGATGATCGACGCCTGGTCGGCGAGAACTTGCGCGGACGGCACGTCGATGGCAACGGTCGGCATCGGCATCCTCGGATCCTCCCACTCTCGGCTTCGCCGTGATGTCTCACAACGGGACGGGCGGCGGCGCGCTGGTGGCCCAGCGGATGGCGCGGACCATGGCGTGCCCGGCCGGGCGGACCAGTACGGTCTCGGTCACCGGCAGCCGGGGCAGCCGCAGCGGCCGCCGGGCCCAGCCGGGCAGCAATGACACCGCGGCCGCGGCCAGCACCCCGTAGGGTGCCCGGGCGACCGCCGGCAGCGGCGGGCTGAGCAGCAGGAACCGCGCCGCCTCGCGGGCCTGCGGGGTCGCGGTCAGCTCGGCGCGGTACCGGGCGATCCGGTCGGTGAGCTCGGCCTCGGTATGGGGCGGGTCGGGCACGCCAAGCTCGGCGCCGATCCTGGCCATGTCGGCGACGTAGCCGTCGCGCCCGGACTGATCCAGCGGCTGGGTGCCGAACCGGGTGTGGGCCCGCAGGAAGCTGTCCGCCTCGGCGATGTGCACCCAGGTCAGCAGGTGCGGGTCGGAGGCGGCGTAGGGGCGCCCGTCCGGCGCGGTCCCGGTGACGTGCTCGTGCACCGCGCGGACCCGCGCGATCGCAGCCCGTGCGTCCTCGGCCCGGCCGAACGTGGTGACGGCCAGGAAGTAGCTGGTCCGCTGCAGCCGCCCCCACGGGTCGCCGCGATAGTCGGAGTGCTCCGCCACGGCCGCCATGGCCAGTGGATGCAGCGACTGGAGCAGCAGCGCCCTGATCCCGCCGATGAACATGGACGAATCCCCGTTCACCCGGCGGACCGGCCGGTCTTCGGCGAACCAGCGCTCGCCCGCGCTCAGGTGGATCTGCCGCCGCCGGTCGCGGCCCTGCGGCCCGGCGACCCGCTCGAAGATGGCCGCGCCGACCCTAGCCCGGAAGTTGTCCACCTCTCCATTATCGGTGCCGCCGAAAATCGTTTGGCCGCTGCTCCGCCGCCTCCTAAGCTGGGCCAGAGCCAGCCAAGGGAGGCGAGATGCGCCAGGCGTTCATGTCCATCACGAAGGTTTCCATGACCTCGAGGGGTATGACGCTTGACGCGACGAACGCTCAACCTCGGCATCCTGGCGCACGTCGACGCCGGTAAGACCACGCTCACCGAGCGGCTGCTGTACGCCGCCGGTGTCATCGGCGAGATCGGCAGCGTCGACGCGGGCACGACGCAGACCGATTCGCTGGCGCTCGAGCGCCAGCGCGGGATCACCATCAAGTCCGCCGTGGTGTCGTTCGCCGTCGGCGGCGTCACCGTCAACCTGATCGACACCCCCGGGCACCCCGACTTCATCGCCGAGGTGGAGCGGGTGCTGAGCGTCCTGGACGGGGCCGTCCTGGTGATCTCGGCCGTCGAGGGGGTGCAGCCGCAGACCCGTGTCCTGATGCGGGCGCTGCGGCGGCTGCGC
>DAIOWL010000015.1:10407-15496 GCA_036758545.1 Streptosporangiaceae bacterium
CGGCTGCGCCAGGAGCTCGCGGCTCAGACGCGGCGCGCCCTGGTGTACCCCGTCTTCCTGGGCTCCGCGGCGACCGGGGCGGGCGTGCCGGCGCTGATGGCCGGCCTGACGGAGCTGCTGCCGGCCGGGACGGGCGACGCTGGCAGGCACGTCTCGGGCCGCGTCTTCAAGATCGAGCGCGGCACCGGCGGCGAGAAGCTCGCCTACGTGCGGATGTTCTCCGGCACCATCCGCATCCGCGACCGCCTGCGGTTCGGCGCCAGTCCAGAAAGCAGCTGTCATGAGGGCAAGGTCACCGCGATCGGCGTGTTCGAGCGGGGCACCGCGACCTCCCGGGCGGCCGTCTCGGCCGGCCAGATCGCCAGGCTGCGCGGCCTGGACGAGATCCAGATCGGTGATGAGATCGGCGAACCGTCACCAAGGGCCATCCAGCCGCAGTTCACTCCGCCGACGCTGGAATCGGTCATAGCGGCCCGCAGGCCCGCCGACCGGGCCGCGCTGCACGTCGCCCTGGGGCAGCTCGCCGAGCAGGACCCGCTGATCAACGTCCGGCAGTCGCCCGGCGAGCTGGCAGCTGCCCGGCCTGACCAGCGGCGAGGGAGTGGCGGAAACCAGCTTCGGTGGCTACCGGCCGCTGGCCGCCCCGGCGGAGCAGGCACAATCGAGAGGTGGCAGATGATCGCCCGTTCGGCATCCTTCCGGTCGTGGACGTGGCACCCCTGCGCTCGACCCGGGCCGCCGGCTCGGCGGAGGTGGCCCGGCAGATCGAGGCGGCGTGCCGCGAGCACGGTTTCTTCTACGTCACCGGCCACGGCGTCGCGCCGGACCTGCTGGCCCGGCTGACCCGGGCCTGCGCCGCGTTCTTCGCGCTGCCGCAGGCGGCCAAGATGGAGATCGCCATGGCCCGCGGCGGCCCGGCCTGGCGGGGATACTTCCCGGTGGGCGCCGAGCTCACCTCCGGCCGGCCCGACCTGAAGGAGGGGCTGTACTTCGGCGCCGAACTCGGCCGCGACGATCCCCGGGTGCGCGCCGGGCTGCCGCTGCACGGCCCCAACCTGTTCCCGCGGCAGGTCCCGGAACTGCGCGCGGCCGTGCTCGACTACATCGGCGTGCTGACCGATCTGGGCCAGACGGTGCTGCGCGGCGTGGCCCTGAGCCTGGGCCTGGACGCGGACTACTTCGCGGCCGGGTACACGGCCAGCCCGACCGTCCTGTTCCGGGTGTTCCGCTACCCCGCGCCGCCGCCCGGCGACGACGGCTGGGGCGCGGGGGAGCACACCGACTACGGCCTGCTGACCTTGCTGGCCCAGGACGCTAACGGCGGCCTGCAGGTCAGGACGCCGGCCGGCTGGATCGACGCGCCGCCGATCGAGGGCACCTTCGTGGCCAACATCGGCGACATGCTCGACCGGCTGACCGGCGGCTGGTACCGGTCGACGCCGCACCGGGTCCGCAACGCCAGCGGCCGGGACCGGTTCTCCTTCCCGTTCTTCTTCGACCCCGACTTCACCGCCGAGATCCCGCCGCTGCCAGGGCGGGCCGCGATCGCCGACGGCGGCCAGCCGCGCTGGGACGGGCAGAACCTGCAAGCGCATCGCGGCACCTACGGCGACTACCTGCTGGGCAAGGTGTCCAAGGTGTTCCCGCAGCTCCGCCGCGAGGTACTGACCGACGAGGCCCCGTAACCGGCCCGGTAACGCGGGCTGCTCGGCCTGCAGCTGCCTGACTACCTCGAGCGCCTCGGTGACGTGCCCGTCGATGTTGGTCATCGAGCTGAAGACGTGCCGGACCGTGCCGGTGCGGTCGATCACGTAGGTGACCCGGCCCGGGATGAACCCGAGCGCGGCCGGCACCCCGTAGGCCTTGCGGACCCGGCCGCCCTGGTCGGCCAGCAGCGTGAACGGCAGCCGGTGCTTGCTCGCGAAGCCGGCGTGCCGGTCCGCCGAGTCAGAGCTGACCCCGATCACCTCGGCCCCGGCGTCGGTGAACGTCTCGTGGCTGTCGCGGAAGGCGCACGCCTCGGCGGTGCATCCGCTGGTGTTGTCCTTGGGGTAGAAGTACAAGACCACCACCCGCTCGCCGAGCCGGTCCTGCAGCCGGACCTGGTCGCCCGATTGCGACGGGAGGGTGAAGTCGGGGGCCTTGTCGCCGGCCTGGATGCCGCGTGCCACGCTGGGCCTGCCTCTCTGTGGTCCCCCCTCGGGCTCCAGTGTAGTCAGGGTTAGGGTGCGGCTATGGAACCCGTACGCCCCGATGACGAGGCGGTCGCGGCCTTCGCCCGGGACGGCGTGGCCTGCCTGCGCTCGGTCCTGGACCCCGCCGAGGTGGCGATCGCGGCCGCCGCGATCGACGCGGTGCTGGCCCGGCCCGGTCCGCTGGCCCAGGTGGCCAGCGCGCCCGGTGATCCGGGCGCGTTCACCGAGGATTTCTGCCGGTGGCGGGAGATCGGTGAGATCGAGCGGCTGGCCCGGCACTCCCGGGTGCCTGCCCTGGCCGCCGCCCTGATGGCCACGCCCCAGGTCCGCTTCTACCACGATCACGTCCTGGTGAAGGAGGGCGGGACCAGGCAGCGCACGCCGTGGCACCAGGACCAGCCGTACTACAACGTGGACGGCCGGGGGGTCAGCGCGTGGATCCCGGTGGACCCGGTGCCCGAGGACGGGTGCCTGGAGCTGGTGGCGGGCACGCACCGCGGCCCGTGGCTGATGCCGCGCACGTTCCTGAAGAAGGAGGCCCGGTGGTTTCCCGAGGGCAGCCTGGCCGAGCTGCCCGACATCGACGCGGATCCGGCCGGGTTCGACATCCGCCGGTTCGGCCTGCGGCCCGGCGACGCCATCTTCTTCGACTTCCTGACCGTGCACGGCGCCCCCGGGTTCCCGCACCCGGGCCGCAGGCGGATCTTGTCGCTGCGCTACCTGTCCGCGGACGTCCGGCACGCCCCCCGCGCCTGGCGCACCTCACCGCCCTTCGACGACCTGGACGCCGAGCTCCCGGTCGGCGCGGACATGGATCACCCCCTGTTCCCCGTGGTCTGGCCGGCCTGATGGCGGACAAGCACCAGGTCCGGCTCGGGGCCGTGCAGGAGACGCTGTTCATCACGCTCGCCGCCCGGGCCCGGGAGACACAGCGGAAACACCCGGTGCTGCGCGACCCGAGGGCCGTGGAGCTGCTCCAGTCGATCGACTACGACGCGGCCAAGTACGGCCGGAGCGCGGGCGGCCTCATCACCGTCCTGCGGACCGCGATCATCGACTTCTGGGTCCGCGAGTTCCTGGCCGCACATCCCGCGGCAACGGTGGTGGAGCTCGGCACCGGCCTGAACACCCGGTTCGAGCGGGTCGACAACGGCCAGGTGCACTGGTTCGACCTGGATCTGCCGGACACCATCGAGCTGCGCCGGAACTTCTTCGCCGACACCGGACGGCGCCGGATGGTGGCCGCGTCCGTCCTGGACGAGGACTGGCTGCCCACGGTCGCGCAGAGCCGGGGGCCGTACTTCTTCGTCGCCGAGGGTGTTCTCGTCTACCTGCCAGAAGACCAGGTCATGGCCGCGCTGGCCCGGATCGCGGCCCGGTTCCCCGGGGCCCTGATCGTGCTGGACACCTACCCGAAGCGGACGTTCGACCAGCAGCGCAAGCTGGTGGCCAGGAAGGGCATTGAAGCCCGCTGGGCCTGGGCCTGCGATGATCCGCGCTCGCTGGAGCGGCTCGGGCTCGAGGTCAGGCAGTCCGCCACGATCACCCGGCCGCCCCGGGCCATGCGCGCCCAGCTGCCCTTCGGCTACCGGTACCTCGTCCCGCTGGCCGATCCGCTCGTCGGCAAGGCCATGAACCTCACCTTGTTCCGAGCCAGCTCCCCGGCAGCGGGCGGCCCGGACGCCACGGCGCGGACGGCCGGGACGGCCTGAGCTCAGCGGTCCGGGGCTGGCTGAGCCGGTCCTGGCGCCAGGTCCGCATCGGCTCGGCGAGCTCCATGTCGGCGAAGGCCGCCGGCCAGTCGGCCGGGCCGTACCCGGCGCCGAGGTCGCCGTGATGCAGTTCGACCTCCACCAGCCGCCGGGTCAGCAGCTCGGCGGCGGGAAAGAAATCTGCCCCGTCCAGCATGCGCACCGGCACCTGCCACCCGTCGTCGGGCAGCTGCCGGGCCACGGTACGCAGCGCCATCGCCGAGCCGGCCAGGTCGGCCGCGTGCTCGGTCGCCCGCCTGCCCGCATCCTGCTCGATGCCTGCCTCGCGCGCCGCGGCGCTGGCGTAGGCCGGACGGTCCTGCCCGGTCCGCACGCCGATCAGCACGTTCCGCATCCCGTCGGCGTTCCTGGCCAGGTGCGCCAGGACATGCCCCCGGGTCCATCCGGGCAGCATCGACGGAACCCGCAGGTCCGGATCGGTGATAATCCGCGCCGTGTCGAGCAGGCGCTGGGTTGCCTGGTCGATCTGGTCGCTCAGGTCACGTAGTGCGGCGTCCATCAGCTCACTCTAGGGATCCCGGGCCTGATCGTGCCAACGCCGCCCTAGCGCGATTCAGGCAGGGCCAGTGCCTCCGCGGCCAGGGTGGCTCGCTGCAGGGTCTCGCGGAACGCTTGCGCCGCCTCGGCGGCCTGCTCGGCCAGGCCCGTGATTTCCGCGGTGGCGCGCTGGTCCGCCGCGGTGCGCGCCACCAGGTCGAGGTACTTGTCGTTGTTGGCCGCCATCCGATGGGACGTCTCCCAGTCCCGTCGCGCGGCCTCGGCGGCCGCGACCTGCGCCGCCAGCAGCTCGAGCGCCAGAACGCGGGCCGTGGTGGCGTCGCGGGCTATCGATATCGCGCGATTCTGGGAGACCAGGACGGCGGCTGTCATCGGCCCGGCCGTGCCCCCGCCGTAGCTCGACACCAGATCAAGCAGCAACTCGGTGATCTCGCGCAGCGCGACGGCGATTTCCCATTCATGCTGCCGCAGGACAGGTTCCTCCACGGCCCCCCGGAGGTCACCCGCGTAAACCCGCGACGTCACGATGGTCGCGATCGCGCGCTGGGCGCGCTGGAGCAGCTTCCGGCATTCAAGTTCGAGCGCGAGCGGTGAGACGACCCGGTCACGCTGGCGGACCTGGCG
>DAIOWL010000015.1:15596-18619 GCA_036758545.1 Streptosporangiaceae bacterium
TACCTGGCCGGCGACCTCGCGGTGCCGGGCTACGATCCGGACCTGCTGTCGCGGGCACGCCACTACAACGACGTCTCCCTGGCGGGTGCCCTGTGGTCGCTGCGCTGGGCGGTCGACGCGTGGACGCAGTCGGCGGAGGTGGCCCTGGCCCGCGGCGTGGTGCTGCAGCACGCGACCCGCGGCGCTCAGCGAGCCGAGGACGTGGCCAGGAACAACGCCCATGACGTCCATCACCACCTGTGGGACATCGACCGCATCCTGCGGGCGGGCGTCAGCGGGCCGCCAGGCGGGCCTGCGGGTGCCCGCGGAACAGGCGCGGCAAGCGGCGATGCCGCCGGGGCAGCGGTACGTCCTTAGTGAACTGGTTCGCCAGGTCACCCTGGGCGGAGACCGCGAACTGGTCCATCAGCCGATCGGCCACCCGGACCGGCGCGTCGGCAGCCGCGGCCATGGCTAGCGCGTACCCGATGCGGACCGTCATCTGCCGGGGCTCACCGGTACCCGCCGCGGTGAATCCGATCCGCGCGGTCGCCTGCGCGGTATCGCGCCCGTGTCGTGGCCCGGTGGTCAGCGTGGCGTCCAGCTCGTCGATGTCCACGCCTGTCACCGCCACGCCAGCGGCACTCAGCAGGCTTGCGGTGATCACCTCGGCGGGTTCGGGATGAGGGTGACCAGCCTGGCCCCTGAGCAGGCCGTGCCCCTCTGGGCCGTTCAGCCAGACCGGCAGTGCCCGGCCGCCGGAGTCGTCCGCGAGTACGACGAGGAAGGACGAAATCCTGAACCCGCGGCCATCCATGCGCTTGCCCGGCCATGGCTCGATGTGCGCGATCCGTACCGTGGTCATGACAGGGGAACGATCCGGGCTCGGGCGAAGTGCCCTCACAGGCCGGGCGTCGGACGGTGAACCCGGGCCGACGTGCCCCGTGCCATTAGCTCGATCGGCAGTTCCTGCCGCAACGGCCGGACCCGCTCCCCGCGCAGCAGCGCGCACAGCCGCTGCGCGCCCTCGGTCCCGCTGCGGGCCAGCGGCTGGCGGATCGTGCTGAGGTTGAGGAAGGCAGCGGACTCGATGTCGTCGAAGCCGACTACCGACAGCTGGCCGGGGACGGCCACGCCGAGCCGGTCCGCCGCGGCCAGCACGCCGATGGCCTGGGCGTCAGAGGCGGCGAAGATCGCCGACGGGGGATCGGGCGATTTCAGCAGCTGCGCCGCGTGCTCGGCCGCGACGGCGGCGTCGTGCGGGCCCCGCCGGATCAGGCCGGGCTCGACGTCGATACCCGCCGCGGCCAGGGCCTGCATGTAGCCGCGCAGCCGGTCCGCGGAGGAGGTGAAGCCCAGCCCGGCCGGGGGCATGTCGCCGACGAAGGCGATCCGCCGGTGCCCCAGGCCGATAAGGTGGTCGGCCGCCATCCGCCCGCCGGCCACGTCGTCGACGACGGTCTGCGGAACCCCGGGGTTGGCCGCGTCCACGCTGACCAGGGCGACCCCGGCCCGGGCGAACTGGCCGAGCTGGCCGCGTGACAGCGGCAGGCAGATGGCCAGCACCCCGTCGGCCCGGTGCGTCGGCAGCAGTGCCTCCAGGTGCCGGTCCCGCTCGGCCGCACTGTCCACGTTGCACACGATCGTGTCGTAGCCCTGATCCTCGAGCACGGCCAGTGCGCTGGCCACCCGCACGACCGCCGACGGCCTGGTCAGGTGGGCGACGATGAGCGCGACGGTGTGCGGCGTGCCGCGGACCAGGGCCGCCGCGGCGTGGCTCGGCCGGTATCCCAGCCGCTCGATCGAGTCGAGCACGGCCCGCATGGTGGACTCGCGCACCTGGTCGCTTCCGTTGAGCACGCGCGAGACCGTGCCGACGCCCACCCCGGCGTCGGCGGCCACGTCCGCGATCGTGACACGGCGATCGCCCGCGGAAGCGCCCGCGGGAACCGCCGCACCCTGGAAACGTTTCCACGTCGGCGCGGCGTCATCGGGTTCGCTCGGCGCGGCCAGGTCAGGCTTCGGGCCGAACCCGCCGGTGCTCTCGCCCAGCCGCAGCCTGGCCCGCACCACTTCGCCGGGCTGCTGATCGGGTCCGTGGTCGACCTGGCGCAGCGCCCGGTCCACGACCCGCCCGGCGATGTCGTCGACCGGGATGGC
The DNA here is from genome assembly GCA_036758545.1 of Streptosporangiaceae bacterium. GTDB lineage: Bacteria > Actinomycetota > Actinomycetes > Streptosporangiales > Streptosporangiaceae > Palsa-504. Next base: position 17,736 of record DAIOWL010000015.1, read on the forward strand.
CACGGTGGTCAGTCGCGGGTGCATCAACGCGGCGGCCGCGCTGCCGTCGAATCCGGTGACGGCGAGGTCCCGGCCGATCCGCAGCCTCAGTTCCGCGGCCACGCTGTAGATCACCCCGGCGAGCCGGTCGCTGCCGCTCACGATGGCGTCCGGACGCAGCCCAGGCCGGCCTCCGGACAGCAGCGCCCTGATCTTCCTGTGCGCGCTGCCCTCGTCCACCAGCAGCATGTCGGCCTGGTCGGCGGAGATCCCGGCGGCGGCCAGTCCGTCCCTGAACCCGGCGGCCCGCTCGGTATCCCAGGAGTTCGGCGTCCGGTAGCCGGCGAAGGCGACCCGCCCGAAGCCCCGGGCCAGCACGTGCTCCACGGCCGCGGCGACGGCGCCGCGGTTGTCGATGTCGACCCAGTTCTGCGGCAGCGCCGGGCCGGTCCGGCCGAAGCACGCGAACGGCATCCCGGCCTCGGTCAGCAGCGTCACCCGGGGGTCATCCGGCTGCAGCTCGGAGAGCAGGAACGCGTCCACGCTCCGGCTGGCGATCAGGCGGCGCATCTCGTCCCTGGGATCGCCTTCCGGCACCGCGACCACCAGGCTGTTGTTCCGCCGCGCGCACGCCGCGGCCAGCGACTGGAGGAACTGCTGCATGAGGTAGTTGCCCGGCAGCAGCTGCAGGTGGGGCATGACGTAGGCGACCTGCCTGGTCCGGCGCGAGCGCAGGCTCCGTGCACCGTGATGCGGGTAGTAGCCGAGCGCCTCCACCGCTGCCAGCACCCGGGCTCGTGCGGCGTCGCCCACCCGCCCGCTGCCGTTGAGCACGTTCGAGACGGTCTGCCGGGACACGGCAGCGACGCGCGCCACGTCCTGGATTGTTACCTGGCGTGCGGTCG
>DAIOWL010000015.1:18719-20725 GCA_036758545.1 Streptosporangiaceae bacterium
CCCCGAGACCGGATCGCGGCCCGGGTCTGCGGCGGGCCCGGGCCGCGATCCTGCGTTCTAGCTGGCCCGGCGCGCTTCAGCTTCAGGTAGCGGCGGACCGGCCGGCGGCTATCTCAGCGGCGCCGCGGGTGTTGATCACCCGGTCCGGGGTGACGCCCGCCCGTTCGGCCCGAACTGTGCCGTTGACCAGCCAGTCCAGCTGGCCGGGGGCGTGCGCATCGGTGTCGATGGCAAACAGGCAGCCGGCTTCGGCGGCCAGCTCGAGCAGCCGGTCCGGCGGGTCGGAGCGCTCCGGCCGGCAGTTGATCTCGACGGCCACGCCCGCCTCCCGGCAGGCCTCGAAGACCGTCGCGGCGTCGAACTCCGACTCGGGCCGCCGGCCCCGGCCCTGGCGGTTGGGCCCGATCAGCCGCCCGGTGCAGTGCCCGAGCACGGTCACGTGCGGGTTGCGGATCGCGGCCACCATGCGCCGGGTCATCGGCCCGGCCGGCATCCGCAGCTGGGAGTGGACGCTGGCCACCACCACGTCGAGCCGGCTGAGCAGGTCCTCGCGCTGGTCGAGCGATCCGTCCTCGAGGATGTCCACCTCGATGCCGGTCAGGATCCGGAACGGCGCCAGCTCCGAGTTCAGCTCATCGACCAGCCGGAGCTGGGCCTCCAGCCGCTCCGCGGACAGGCCGTTGGCCACCGTCAGCCGGGGGGAGTGGTCGGTCAGCGCGATCCACTCGTGCCCGAGGTCGCGGGCCGTCTCGGCCATCTCACGCGGCGGGCTGCCGCCGTCGGACCAGTCCGAGTGCGTGTGACAGTCACCGCGCAACGCCGTCCGCAGCCCGTCAGGAACCGATGGCGGCTGGTCCGCCTGCAGCCGGGCCAGGTACGCAGGCACGGCACCGCGCGCGGCCTCGGTCACCACCTGGGCGGTCGTGTCGCCGATACCCTTCAGCGCCTGCAGCGTGCCGGCCTGTACCCGGAGCTCGAGCTCGCCCGCGGGCAGGGCGGCGAGCACGGCGGCCGCGCGGCGGAAGGCCTGCACACGGTACGTGGGCGCGCCGCCCCGTTCCAGCTCGAACGCGATCTGCCGCAGCGCCTGGAGAGGATCCACGTCCGGACTCCTACCCACGCCCAGGCAGAATTGAGCGCGTGCAGGTAGCGATGCTCGGTCCGCTGGACTAGGCCGCCGGTGGCGGCCACGGCACCCAGTGGGTGCGGATAGTGACGCCTCCCCGCGGCCGGCCGCCGGCCAGGGCCGCGACCCGGACGCAGAAGTGCGACCACATGTTCAGCTGGATTTCCTTGGCCAGCCGCAGCTTGTTGTAGAGCAGGGCGGCGAGCCAGTCCCCGGCCCGGGCCCAGGACTCGATCTCGAAGCCGAGGGCGTCCCCGTCCTGGGTCGCCCGGAACTCGATCTCTCCCGCCTCCAGATGCCCGTCCAGGGTGGCTAGCCGGAACGAGTCGGGTGCCCGGCGGACGACGCGGACCGGGCCGTTCCACGGCCCCGGCATCCGCACGACGAATTCGTCGCCGGATTTCAGCTGGTCGCCGCCGCCGCCGGTCCTGCGGAACACCGCCATCTCGGGGGAGGCGCGGTTCATGTTGGCCGCCACCAGGTCGATCAGCGCGGCTGGCGTCATCGCGCTGTCCGCGATCCGCACCGCGTAGGTCCGGTGCAGCATAGGGCCGGTACCCGCGTCGAGCGGCTGGAGCCGTTCCTCCGGCACGCCTGCCACCCGGCTCGGCAGGTCCGCCCGGCCGCCGGCCTCCTCGGACCGGTGCAGCGGCGTCGTCCGCCACATGTACCGCCAGCTGACCAGAGCGATCCCGATGGGCCAGCGGAGCACGATGCCCAGCTGGCCACGTCCGCTCGTCGTCGTCATGATCCGGTGGTCTTACCCCCAGGCGCCGTTTCATGCCGCCGATCCGGGTAAGGAGCACCGGATGACCACGGGAGAAGCGCTGAGGCGGACCAACCTTCGGGGCGTGCATCTGCACGCCGCGTCGATGGGGGC
>DAIOWL010000016.1:0-20464 GCA_036758545.1 Streptosporangiaceae bacterium
CATGCTCTGGTTCGCTCCGGCGGCGCGGGCCGAGGGAGTGCCGGTCGGCGGGCTCGGTCCCGGGGGTTTCGCCGACGCCTACGACCTGCACCCGCTGTGGAACCGCGGCGATCTCGGGCAGGGCCAGACCATCGTCTTCTTCGAGGTGGACGGGTACTCTCCCGCGGACCTGGCCGCCTACGACGCGCGCTTCGGGCTGCCCGCCGCCCCGGCACCGCTGCCGCATATCGGGCCGCTGAACCTGAAGCCGGCCGGGGAAAGCGACATGGACATCCAGGCGGCGCACGCGATCGCGCCCCAGGCGCGCCTGGTGTACGTGAACCTGACCTCGTTCGGCGGTAAGAACGCGTCCGCGGCGGCCAGCTTCCTGCGGGCCTTCTCGACCGTGGCCCGGGACTACCCGGGGGCCATCTGGAGCGTGAGCCTGGGCCAGTGCGAGGGCATCTTCTCTCCCGCCGACCTGGCCGCCGTGGACGGCGCGGTAGCGGCGGCCGAACGGGCCGGCACCACGGTCTTCGCGGCCAGCGGGGACGAGGGCGGCCTTGAGTGCCTCGGCGTGCACCAGCAGGACACCCGGATCCCGGCGCAGGGAATTTCCTTCCCCGGTGACCTGCCCGCGGTGACCAGCGTCGGCGGGACCACGCTCGCGCTGACCCCGGCGGGCCAGTACCTGGGCGAGACGGCCTGGACCGAGCCGCTGCTCTCGCAGGGCTCGACCGGCGGCCCCTCGGCCGTTTTCCCCGCGCCGCCGTGGCAGCAGGCGCCCGGCGTGGCCAGCCCGTACGCCGACGGCACCGGCTGCGGGCAGCCGGCCGGCGCCTACTGCCGGGAGGTGCCGGACGTGAGCGCGGACGCCGCGCCGCAGACCGGCGCCGCGATCCGGATCCATGGCCGGTGGCTCAGGTCGGGCGGCACCTCGCTGGCCACGCCGGTGTGGGCCGCGATCACCGCGCTGATCGACCAGTACCTCACCGCGCACGCCGGCCGGCCGGCCGGGTTCGTCAACCCGCTGCTCTACCGCCTTGCCCGCGGATCCCCGCCGTACCGGCCGTTCCACGAGGTGACCGCGGGGACGAACGACTTCTATCCGGCCGGCCCCGGCTACAACATGGTCACCGGGCTTGGCACGCCGGACGCCTGGAACCTGGCCCGCGACCTGGCGCCCCTCACCGGGCGGGCGCGATGAGCGGTCAGCGTGAGACCGAACCCGCCCGTTCGGGGGAGATCGACTGCTCCTACTGCGGGTCAGGGGTCCCGCACGGGTCCTTCTGCGGCGCGTGCGGCGCGCACCTGGCGCACGGCCGGTACCGGGGCGCGGCGACCCGGGTGCACGCCCACACCGCGTTCCCGGACGAGGGGGTGCTGCGGCTCGGCGTGGTGAGCTCGCTGTTTCCGCGGCTGCCCGGGGCAGCGCGCGGCGCCTACCGGTTGGCGGTCGGCCTTTTCGTGGTGGTACTGGCCGTGGTGGCGGCGGCCGGGCTGCAGGCGCCGGTGATCGCGGTCAGCGCGCTGGCCATCCCGCTGCTGTTCGGCATCTACGTGTACGAGACCGGCCCGCGGGACCGGCGGTTCGCGGTCGCCACGGCGGCCGTGTTCGCGGCCGGGGCGGCGCTCGGGGTGGCCTGGGCGCTCGAGTTCGGGCCGGTGGTGTCCGGCGCGCTGGTTCCCGCGCTCGGGTCGTCGCTGACCAGCGGCGACGTACTGGTTTCCGCGGTGGCCGTCCCGGTGCTCGGCCAGCTGCTCATGCTGCTGCCGGCCGCGGCGGCCAGGCTGGCGACGCCGGGGCGGGGGGAGGCGCTGGACGGCTTCACCGCCGGGGTCGTGAGCGCCCTCGGCGTGACCATGGCCGCCACGCTCACCGAGCTGGCGCCGCTGCTGCGGTACGGGAACCTCGTCGGCGACTCCTCGGTGCTGGCTAACCTGACCCAGGCCGTCATCCGCGGGGTAAGCGTCCCGCTGGTGGCGGCGGCCGCAACCGGGTACATCTCGGCGGCGCTATGGAAGGGGCCGGGGGCCGGGTCGGCGGCGGGCGGCCGGTGGCTCACCCACCCGGCACTGGCGGCGGCCGTGGCGCTGGCGGTGGAGATCGGGCTCGGTTACGCCGACGACGCCGGGCTGCCGGACGCCGTCCTGCTGGCCGTGCACCTCGTCGCGGCGGCCGCGGCGCTGCTGGCGCTGCGGATCGGGTTGCACCACGTGCTGCTACACGAAGGGCGGGAGGCCGGGCCGGGGGCGCCCCGGGAGTGCCCGACCTGCGGGCGGGCGGGTCCGGCCATGCCGTTCTGCCCGGACTGCGGGGTAGCCGAGCGGGCCAGCGGCCGTATGGCCGGCCGCCGGCTCGGGCACGGGCGGGTGCTGGGCGTGCTGTCGGGCGGGCTGGCCCTGCTCACCGGGGCGCTGGTGGTGGTCGCGCTGGAGGTCCCGCCGACGCCGCCGAAGCCGTGCACGGCGCTGAACTGCCTGGCCCCGTTCGCCCTTCCGCCGCACCCGCCGCACGTCTACACCAGCCGCGACGGCTGGAGCGTGCAGTGGTATCCGGCGAGCGCGGTCTTCCCGGAGCGGCCGCCCGCGACCTCGGCCTCGCCGTCAGCCCGCCAGCTGCGGCTCGACTTCACCAACCCGGACGCCCCGGCCGAGGACGGCGAGCTGGCCTTCGCCGGCGGGCCCGCCCAGGGGCACAGCGCCGACGAGATCGTCACCTCGCTGCAGCAGGCCAACGCGCCCAACGCCGTGCCCGATTACGTGGTGCCCGGGGCCAGCCTCGGCTATACCCCCGGCTACGGCGAGTCGTTCCAGGTCACACCAGCCAGCGCCGACGGCAACCCGGTCAGGTTCGAGGTGACGATCATCTGCGCGATCAGGGACGGCTACGCCATCTGCGCGTACGCCGTCGGGCCCCAGGTCAGCCTGGGCCGCCTGGTGACCCACCCGACCGAGGCCAGGCTGGCCCTGGCGCTGTGGGCCGACCCCGACCTGAACGGCGTGCGGTGGAAGGGCCAGCGGCTGCCCTGAGGCTTTTGTACCCGGTTGCGTGATGTGAGCTTCCGGCGGGCGAGGCACCGTGAGATAACCAGAAGGAGTAAGGACATGACCGTTGTCGTAGGAGTAGACGGCTCCCCGCCCTCCCGTTCCGCGCTGCGGCTGGCCGCCCAGGAGGCACGCTGCCGGCAGGTTCCCCTGATCGCCGTGTCCGCCTACGAGCCGCCGCTCGGCAAGCCGGCCGGCGGCTACCCGATCGGCACGCTGCATACCGGCGACGACGAACGGGCCACAACCGAGTCGGCGCTGCGCGATGCGGTCAGCAAGGAACTCGGCGAGCAGGCGGATCAGGCGGACCTGCGGGTGTCCGAGGGGCTGGCCGGCCACGTCATCGTCGAGACGGCGCGGCAGACGCACGCCCAGCTGATCGTGCTGGCGGCCAGCCCGGGCAAGCCCATGCTGCCCGGGACGGTCAGCCAGTACGTCCTGCACAAGGCCGAGTGCCCGGTCATGCTCGTGCCGAGCAGCAGCCCGGCTCCCCAGCCAGCCGACCAGCCGAAGGGGGAGGCTCCCCGATGACAGCCACCGCCGCGAGGCCGCAGCAGCAGCCGATTCGCAGCACGATCCCGGCCCGGCTGGACCGGCTGCGCTGGACGCCGTTCCACACCCGGCTGGTCCTCGGCCTGGGTACCGCCTGGATCCTCGACGGCCTGTCGGTCACCGTCGCCAGCTCGGTGACCAGCAAGCTGACCCAGCCCGACACGCTCAACCTGACCACCGCGCAGGCCGCCGACATCGGCACCGTCTACCTGCTCGGCGAGGTCGTCGGGGCGCTGGTGTTCGGCAGGTTCTCGGACAAGCTCGGGCGGCGCAAGCTGTTCATGTGGACGCTCGCGGTCTACCTGGTCGGCACCGCGCTGACCGCCTTCACCGCGAAGGGCGGCGGCTGGATCGTCTACCTGTACGCCACGCGGTTCATCGCCGGGATGGGCATCGGCGGCGAGTATTCGGCGATCAACTCGGCCATCGACGAGATGATGCCCGCCCGCTACCGGGGGCGCACCGACATCTGGATCAACGGCACCTACTGGCTCGGCGCGATCCTGGGCACGCTCGCGTCGTTCCTGCTGCTGAACTCGCTGCGGCCGAACGAGGGCTGGCGGGTGGCCTTCCTGGCCGGCCCGGCGCTCGCCTTCGTGATCCTGATCGTCCGGCGCAACCTGCCGGAGAGCCCGCGGTGGCTGATCACCCACGGCCGCGAGGCCGAGGCCGAGGAGGCGATGCGGCGGATCGAGGAGGCCGCGATCAGGGACGGGCAGCACCTCGAGCCGGTCCCGGAGAACGCCGCCATCACCATCGTGCCCGAGGCCAGGTACGGTTACCTGACACTGCTCCGGGTGGCGTTCCGGCAGTACCCGCAGCGGGCGGTCCTCGGCGCCACGCTGATGATCACCCAGTCGTTCCTGTACAACGCGATCTTCTTCACCTACGCCCTGGTGCTGACGAAGTTCTACCACGTCAGCAACGACGCGGTCCCGGTGTACGGGCTGGCGTTCGCGGTCGGCAACCTGGCCGGCCCGCTGCTGCTCGGGCACCTGTTCGACACCCTCGGGCGGAAGAAGATGATCGCGGGCACCTACCTGCTCTCCGGGTCGATGCTGGCCGCCAGCGCCTGGCTGTTCGACGCCGGGGTGCTGCACGCTGCGGGGCAGACCTTCATCTGGATCGTGGTGTTCTTCTTCGCTTCGGCGGGCGCGAGCGCGGGGTACCTGACGGTCAGCGAGATCTTCCCGATCGAGATCAGGGCCGAGGCGCTGGCCGTGTTCTTCGCCATCGCCCAGGTGGTGGGCGCGGTCGGGCCGGCCTTCTACGGGGTGCTGATCGGCAACGGCGCCAGCCGCACCGGGCTGGCCATCGGCTACGTGGTCGGCGGCGGCATCATGATCGTCGGCGGGCTGGTCGAGATCGCGTTCGGCATCGACGCCGAGGGCAAGTCGCTGGAGCAGGTCGCGGCCCCGCTCACCGTGGTCAACGACTGAACACGCCGGGGCTGGCCGGCTGGGTCCGGGTCGCGTCGTCCCCGTGCAGGGCCTTCATCAGCTCCTGCTCGGCGTCGCGGGGCAGCGAGGTCTTGAGCACCGTGCCGCCGTAGGGGCGCAGCGCCTCGATGAACTTGTCCGGGGTGATCTTGCGCACGATGACCAGCAGGGCCGACGTTCCCGGTTGCACCAGGTTCTGGACGCGCTGCTTGAAGTCGTCCTTGAGGCCGAGGCGCCAGGCGGCGCCCAGCGCCGCCCCCATGATCCCGCCAGCCACCCCCGCCAGCGGCGCCAGCGGGAACATGAACAGCAGCCCGATCAGCGTGCCCCAGAACAGGCCGCTGACCGTACCCTTGGTCACCGCGTGGTGCGCGGGCGTGGTGACGTGCAGCTTGCCGTTCTCGTCGCGCCAGATGATGGCCGCGTCTTCCAGGTCCACCAGGTCGTCGTGCTGCAGCTTGACGAACTCGGCCCACACGTCGTAAGCCCGGTGCTCGTCCGGGTAGCCGATGACGATCAGGTCGCTCATCGCGGGACTCCCTCTGCTGGCGGTGTACACCGCCAGCGTCGCCGGGACCGGTCGCGGCGTACATCCTCCGGCCGGCTAGTTCGCGGCCCGGCCCACGACTACCAGGTTGGTGGATGTGTCCCGCGCCGCGGGCAGGGAGTGTGGACGGTAAGCACGCGGCGCGACCCGCCCCGCCGCCGGGCCAAACGGGCGCGCCGCGTGACATAGAAGGCCACGTTCTCAGCCACAGGAGGCATCCACATGGCAGCGCTCCCGGTCCGCCGTAGCGGGCGGAACACGTCCCTCGTCAACCCCTCTCGCGAGTTCGAGGACATCTACGACCGCATGGGTCAGCTGGTGAACTTCGCGTTCGGCGACATGGCCCGGGTCGAGATGCCCTGGGTCCCGCTGGCCGACCTGTCCGAGACCGAGGACGCCTACGTAGCGAAGGTGGAGCTGCCCGGGGTCGGCAAGGACCAGATCGACGTGCAGCTGCAGGACCGTGAACTGGTCGTCAGCGGCGAGATCCCCGAGGAGGAGGAGAAGCAGGACGGCCAGGACGGAGGCCAGAACGGAGGCCGCCGCCGCCGGCACCGCAGCACGCGCCGCACCGGCCGGTTCGAGCTCCGCGCCTGGCTGCCCGGCGACGTCAACGCCGACGCGGTACAGGGCGAGCTCAGCGACGGGGTGCTGACGCTGACCATCCCGAAGTCCGAGGCCGCCAAGCCCCGCAAGATCGAGATCAAGGGCTGACAAGACGGCTTCCGCGTGCTCCCGGCGCGGCGCACCGCGCCGGGAGCATGCGGCCACGCATGACACCGCAGCCTGACAGGAGGTAGTGATGGCAGTCGCCGTCGGAATTGACCTTGGCACCACCAACTCGGTGATCGCGGCGACCATGGCCGGTCAGCCGACGGTGATACCGAACGCGGAGGGATCTCGCACGACTCCCTCGGTGGTGGCCTTCACCCCCCAGGGCGAGCGCCTGGTCGGCCAGCTGGCCCGGCGGCAGGCGATCCTGAACCCGAAGGGAACGATCTACTCCGCCAAGCGGTTCATCGGGCGGCGCTACGACGAGGTGACCAGCGAGCTGAACGCGGTGTCGTTCGACGTGGTCTCCGGGCCCGACGGCGCGGTGCGGTTCCAGATCCAGGGCCGGCAGTACGCGCCGGAGGAAATCTCCGCGCTGGTCCTGCGCAAGCTGGTCGAGGACGCGTCGAAGTTCCTCGGCGAGAAGATCAACGAGGCCGTCGTCACCGTGCCGGCCTACTTCAACGACGCCCAGCGCCAGGCGACCAGGGACGCCGGCCGCATCGCCGGGCTCGAGGTGCTCCGCATCATCAACGAGCCCACCGCGGCCGCGCTGGCCTACGGCCTGGACAAGAAGAAGAACGAGACCGTCCTGGTCTTCGACCTGGGCGGCGGGACCTTCGACGTGAGCATCCTGGACATCGGCGACGGCGTGGTCGAAGTGCGCGCCACGGCCGGCGACACCCACCTGGGCGGGGACGACTTCGACCGCCGGATCGTGGACTACCTGGCCGACGAGTTCGCCAAGGACAACGGCATCGACCTGCGGGCCGACCCGCAGGCGCTGCAGCGCCTGTTCGAGGCGGCCGAGAAGGCCAAGGTCGAGCTGTCCTCGGTCACCCAGACCAGCATCAGCCTGCCGTTCATCACCGCCGACGCCGCCGGGCCCAAGCACCTCAACACCACGCTGATGCGGTCGACCTTCGAGCAGATCACCTCCGACCTGATCGAGCGCACCACCGGGCCGGTCCGGCAGGCGCTGGCCGACGCCAAGCTGGCGGACGCCGACCTCGACGAGGTGATCCTGGTCGGCGGGTCCACCCGGATCCCCGCCGTGCAGAACCTCGTGCGCCGCCTGACCGGCGGCAAGGACCCCAACATGACCGTCAACCCAGACGAGGTCGTCGCCATCGGCGCGGCCGTCCAGGCGGCCGTGATCAAGGGCGAGATGCGGGATGTGCTGCTGCTCGACGTGACGCCGCTGTCGCTCGGCATCGAGACCATGGGCGGGGTCATGACCAAGGTGATCGAGCGCAACACCACGATCCCGGCCCGCCGGACCGAGGTGTTCAGCACGGCCGAGGACAACCAGCCCGCGGTGGACGTCGTGGTCCTGCAGGGCGAGCGGGAACGGGCCGCGGACAACAGGGTGCTGGGCCGGTTCCGGCTGGAGAACATCCGCCCGGCGCCGCGGGGCGTACCGCAGATCGAGGTCACCTTCGACATCGACGCGAACGGGATCCTGAACGTCTCGGCCCGGGACAAGGACACCGGGACCGAGCAGCGGATCACCATCACCGACACCTCCAACCTGGACCAGTCCGAGATCGAGCGGATGATCGCCGACGCCGAGCAGCACCGGGACGAGGATCATCGGCTGCGCGAGCTGACCGACGCCCGCAACGAGCTCGACACCGCGGCCTACCAGGTCGAGCACCTGCTGGCCGAACGCGGCGACTCGGTGCCGGTGCACCAGAAGGCGCGAGCGGAGAACCTGGCCGCCGACGCCAGGCAGGCGCTCAAGGAAGACACGCCGCTGGACCGCATCAGGAGCCTGACCGCCGAGCTGCGGCAGGTCTACCAGGAGCTGCTCTCGGCGGGTTCGCCCCCGCCAGGGGGGCAGGCCGGCCCGGCCCCGGGCGGCGGCGGAGACGGCGGCAGCGGCGGGGACGACGACGTGATCGATGCCGAGTTCACGCCCAGCGAGTGAGGCGCAAGTGAACGAGCAGGAGGGCAACGGGACGGCACAGCCGGAGGACACGGGCCGGCCGGACGGCGCGGGGCAGGTAGAGGCGGCCGAACGGGCCGGGGCCGGGGGCGACGGCGACGCGATCACCGCGCTGGCGACCAGGATCGCCGAGCTCGAGGACCAGCGCCTGCGGGCCCTGGCCGACCTGGACAACGAGCGCAAGAGGTGCGCCGTCCAGGTCCGCCGCGCGGAGGCGGAGACCAGGGCCGCGGTGGCCAGGCAGTGGCTTCCGGTGGTGGACAACCTGGACCGGGCGCTGGCGCACTCCGCCGCCGATCCGGCGGCCATCATCGACGGGATCGAGGCCGTCCGGGCCCAGGCCCTGGACGTGCTGACCCGGCTCGGCTTCCCGCTCCGGGACGACCGCGGCGCCCGGTTCGATCCGGCCCGGCACGAGGCGGTCGCCTCGCGCCCCGCCCCCGGAGCCGAGGCCGGCTCGGTCGCCGATGTCATCCTGCCGGCCTACGGCGAGGGAGACCACCAGCTGCGGCCCGCGCAGGTGGTGGTGGCCCGGCCGGATTGACGGGGCCGGACTGATGGCCGCGGACGAGGACTTCTACCAGATCCTGGGCGTGCCGAGGGACGCCAGCCAGGACGATATCCAGCGCGCCTACCGCAAGCTGGCCCGGACTTACCACCCGGACGTCAACCACGACCCCGGCGCCGAGGACCGGTTCAAGGAGGCGTCCGAGGCGTACGACGTGCTGTCGGATCCGGAGACGCGGCGCCGGTACGACGCGTTCGGCGCCGACTTCCGCCAGGTTCCGGAGGGTGTGGATCCGGAGACGTGGCGCCGTGCCCGGGCCGGCCCGCGAAGCGGGGCCCGGGCCGGCGCCGGTGCTGGCCGCGGCGGGCCCGGCGGGTTCAGCTTCAGCGAGGGCGACCTGGGCGACATCGACCTCGACGATCTCCTAGGCGGCTTGTTCGGCCGACGGGGCCGGGCAGGCCGGGGCTGGGGCCCGATCCCAGGCGCCGACCAGGAGGCGGAGATCGAGCTCACCGTCGAGGAGGCCTACCGGGGCGTCCGCAGGTCGATCACGCTGGCGGGCGGTGACGGCGCCCGCCGGTCCTTCGACGTCACCGTGCCGGCCGGGGTGACGGACGGCCAGCGGATCAGGCTGGCCGGGCAGGGCGGCCGGGGCAGCGACGGCGCCCCGGCCGGGGACCTGTACCTCGTCGTGCGGATCGCGCCGCACCCGAGGTACCGGCTGGACGGACGCGACCTGTACACCGAGCTGCGGCTGGCGCCGTGGGAGGCCGCCCTCGGCACGTCGGTCGCGGTGGACACCCCGGGCGGCGAGGTCAAGGTGAAGGTGCCGGCCGGGACGTCGAGCGGCCGGCGGATCCGGCTGCGCGGCCGCGGCCTGCCCAACCCGAGGGGCAAGCCGGGTGACCTGTTCGCCGAGGCACGGATCATGGTGCCGCCCCGGCTCAGCCGCGCGGAACGCCGGCTGTTCGAGCAGCTGGCCGCCGAGTCCACCTTCGATCCGAGGGAGCAGCAGTGAGCTACGCCATGGTCCGCGTCACCGGACTGAGCCTGGACGAGTTCGCCGCGGCCGCGGGGCTGCACCCGGACCTGGTCCGCAGGCTCGTCGCCCTCGGCCTGGTCGACGCGGCCAGCGACGCGGCCGGCCGGCTCTGGTTCCCCCGCAGCCAGCTGGCCGCGGTGGCCCGGGTGCAGCGGCTGCGGACCGGCCTCGGGCTCAACTACGCGGCCATCGGGCTGGTCACCGACCTGCTCGACCGGATCGCGCTCCTCGAAACGGCTCTGCGAGCGTCCCGATCGCCAGGAAGGTCATCATGGACCCCAATCACCTGACCCAGAAGTCGGCCGAAGCACTGCACGACGCCCAGACCAAGGCCCTCCGCTTCGGCCACACCGAGGTCGACGCCGAGCACCTGCTCCTCGCGCTGCTCGACCAGGCCGAAGGTATCGCCCCCCGGCTGCTCGGCCAGGCCGGCGCGGACCCGGACCGGCTGCGCGCCGCGGTGGAGGCCGAACTCGGCCGGCGGCCCAGGGTCACCGGCCCCGGCGCGAGCCCCGGGCAGGTGAACATCACCCAGCGGCTGGGCCGTCTGCTGGACGCGGCCGAGCAGGAGGCGAACCGGCTCAAGGACGAGTACGTCTCGGTCGAGCACCTGCTGCTGGCCATGCTGGCCGAGGGGCAGGCCGGCGCGGCCGGGCGGCTGCTCCAGCAGCAGGGCCTGACCAGGGACGGCTTCCTGCAGGCGCTGACGAAGATCCGCGGCAACCAGCGGGTCACCTCGGCCACGCCCGAGGGGTCCTACGAGGCCCTGGCGAAGTACGGCCGGGACCTGGTGGCCGAGGCGGCCAGCGGCCGGCTCGACCCGGTCATCGGCCGCGACGCCGAGATCAGGCGGGTCATCCAGATCCTGTCCAGGAAGACCAAGAACAACCCGGTCCTGATCGGCGACCCCGGCGTGGGCAAGACCGCCATCGTGGAGGGCCTGGCCCAGCGGATCACCCGCGGCGACGTCCCGGAAGGGCTGCGCGACAAGACGATCTTCAGCCTCGACATGGGCTCGCTGGTGGCCGGGGCCAAGTACCGGGGCGAGTTCGAGGAGCGGCTCAAGGCCGTCCTGTCGGAGGTCAAGGCGGCGTCCGGGCGCATCCTGCTGTTCGTGGACGAGCTGCACACCGTGGTGGGCGCCGGCGCCGCCGAGGGCGCGATGGACGCGGGCAACATGCTCAAGCCGATGCTGGCCCGCGGCGAGCTGCACATGATCGGCGCGACGACGCTGGACGAGTACCGCAAGCGGATCGAGAAAGACGCGGCGCTGGAGCGCCGGTTCCAGCCGGTCATGGTGGACGAGCCGTCGGTCGAGGACGCCGTCTCGATCCTGCGCGGCCTGCGCGAGCGGCTCGAGGTCTTCCACGGCGTGAAGATCGCGGACAACGCGCTGGTCGCCGCGGTAACGCTCAGCCACCGGTATATCTCCGACCGGTTCTTGCCGGACAAGGCGATCGACCTGGTCGACGAGGCCTGCGCGATGCTCCGGACCGAGATCGACTCGATGCCGGCCGAACTCGACGAGCTCACCCGCCGGGTGATGCGGCTGGAGATCGAGGAGGCCGCGCTGGCCAAGGAGAGCGACACCGCGAGCCAGGCCCGGCTGACCAGCCTGCGCAAGGAACTGGCCGACCTGCGCGCCGAGGCCGATGCGCTGCGCGCCCAGTGGGAGTCCGAGCGCCAGGCGCTGCGCCGGGTGCAGGCGCTGCGCGAGCAGATCGAGCAGGTCCGGCGCGATGCCGAGCAGGCCGAGCGCGACTACGACCTGAACAAGGCGGCCGAGCTGCGCCTGGGCCAGCTCCCCGAGCTCGAGCGGCGGCTCGGCGGCGAGGAGGAGCGGCTGGCCGCCAGGAGCGGCGGCACCAGGCTGCTCCGCGAGGTCGTGACCAGCGACGAGATCGCCTCGATCGTGTCCAGGTGGACCGGGATCCCGGTCAGCCGCCTGCAGGAGGGAGAACGGGAGAAGGTCCTCCGGCTGGACACCATCCTGCACGAGCGGATCGTCGGCCAGGACGAGGCGGTCAGGCTGGTCGCCGATGCGATCATCCGGGCCCGTTCGGGCATCAAGGACCCGCGCCGGCCGATCGGGTCGTTCATCTTCCTCGGCCCTACCGGGGTGGGCAAGACCGAGCTGGCCAAGACGCTGGCGGCGGCCCTGTTCGACACCGAGGAGAACATGGTCCGGATCGACATGAGCGAGTACCAGGAGCGGCACACGGTCAGCCGCCTGGTCGGCGCGCCGCCCGGATACGTGGGCTACGAGGAGGGCGGCCAGCTGACCGAGGCGGTGCGGCGCAAGCCGTACTCGGTGGTGCTGTTCGACGAGGTGGAGAAGGCGCACCCGGACGTCTTCAACACGATGCTGCAGATCCTGGACGACGGCCGGCTGACCGACGCGCAGGGACACACCGTCGACTTCCGCAACACGGTCATCATCATGACCTCCAACATCGGGTCGCAGTACCTGGTCGGGGACGCCGTCGGCACGGACGGCGAGATCAAGCCGGACGCGCGCGAGCTCGTGACGGCCGAGATGCGCACCCACTTCCGGCCCGAGTTCCTCAACCGGCTCGACGACATCGTGCTGTTCAAGCCGCTCACCCAGGCCGAGATCGAGCGCATCGTCGACCTCATGCTGGACGACCTGCGGGCCAGGCTCGGCGAGCGGCAGATGAAGCTGGAGATCACCCCGGACGCGCGGCGCTTCATCGCCCGGCAGGGCTACGACCCGGTCTACGGGGCGCGGCCGCTGCGCCGGTTCATCGGCCGCGAGGTCGAGACCAGGATCGGGCGCGCCCTGCTCGGCGGCGACATGCGCGACGGCGCCGTCATCCGCATCGGCTACGAGGACGGCGAGCTGACCGTCAGCTACGAGAACTAGGACTGACCCAGCGTGTGGCTGGGCGGCTGGCCATACTGGCGCTCGTAGGCGGCGGCGAACTTGCTCGGGCTGGCCCAGCCCCATCTGAAGGCGACGGCGGCCACGGTTACTCCGTCACCCGGCTCGGCGCCGCCCAGCTCCTGGTGGGCGCATTCGAGCCGGGCCTGGCGCAGGTACCCGGTCACGGTGATGCCGTAGTGGCGGCGGAACGCGTACCGCAGCGCCTTGCCTGTCACGCCCGCGGCGGCAGCGATCTGGGCCAGGGTGACGGGCTGGCCGGCGTGAGCGTCGATGAACGCCGCGGCCCGGCGTACCGCGGCGGGCGGCACCCAGCCCGGGCCTCGGGTGTAGGCGACGGTCATCGTGGTGTTGGGGAACGTCCCCAGCAGCGCGGCCGCCGCCAGCCGCATCATCTCCCCGGCCATCAGCGGGCTGATCTTGGTGGCACCCGAACTGACCAGTTCGCTGCAGATGAACCGGGCTGTGCGGGTCCACGTGGCCTGCCGGGCTGCTGAGACCGGGGTCATCGCGTGGAACCGTAGGTCAGCGGAAGGCACGCCGGTAACCTCTTCGGCCAGCCCGCCCGCGGCCGCCCACGGGACCTGCACCATGGCGAGCCCGAGGTTATGCATTCTCGTGACGTGAGACACGTCAGGAGGCGGCATGAACGCGTCGCCGCCGGAAAAGTACAGCTCTCCTCGCGTTGTGGAGATAACACCGTCCCCCTGCAGCACGACCACCGCGTGCGGGTCGGTATGAGGGTCGATCTCAGCGTCATAGCCGAAACCGCCGTACCGCATCAGGCAGGCGCTCAGCCCGCCCGCCGCCGCCGAGCGCACGCTCCCTTCCACCCGGCTCGGATCGGCGCAGCTGAAACGAGCCTGGTGCTCGACGTAGAGCTGGCTGATCAGTTCGGCGATCATTTCCATGTCCTGGGTGACCAGCTCAGCGCGCTCGACCGGGAGCGTCCCGGCAGTCGATTCCGGGCTCGCCATCAAGCGCCCTCACCACCCGCCATACCGCTCAGCTTGCCGCCATGCGCATACGTTATCCCCGAGCGAGGGGAGCGGCTAGACCCCGGGACGGTGCTACTAGCCGGACGGGGGATGCGGTCAAAAGGGGCCGCGGGGACGGTGGGAACCATGAAGCCGACCCAGGCGCTGCACGAGGCGGGCCAGAGCCTCTGGCTGGACAACATCACCCGGGCCCTGCTGGATGAGGGGATCCTGGCGCGCTATGTGGCCGAGTACTCGGTCACCGGCCTGACCTCTAACCCCACCATCTTCGACCGGGCCATCAGGGACGGCACTGCCTACGACGCCGACATCGCGGCCCGCAAGGCCAGCGGAGCAACGGACGAGCAGGTGTTCTTCGACCTGGCCCTGGCCGACCTGCGCCGGGCCGCCGACCTGCTGGCCCCCGTCCACGCCCGCACCGACGGCGTGGACGGCTGGGTATCGCTAGAGGTGTCCCCGCTGCTGGCGCACGACACTCCGCGCACCGTCGATCAGGCCGAGAGCCTGCACCGTGAGGCCGCCCTGGGCAATCTGTTCATCAAGATCCCGGGCACCGCCGAGGGCCTGCCGGCGATCGAGGAGTGCATCTACGCCGGAGTGCCGGTGAACGTGACCCTGCTGTTCTCGGCGGAACAGTACCGGGCCGCGGCACAGGCTTACCTGCGGGGGGTGCAGCGCCGGATCCGGGCCGAACTGAACCCGGCGGTGGCCTCGGTGGCCTCGGTGTTCGTGTCCCGCTGGGACGCGGCGGTGGCCGACCGGGTGCCTGACGAGCTCCGCAACCGCCTGGGCATCGCCGTGGCCAAGCAGGCCTACCGGGCCTACCGGGAGCTGCTGGCCTCTGCCCGCTGGGCGCGGCTGGCCAACGAGGGCGCCCGGGCGCAGCGGCTGCTGTGGGCCTCGACCTCGGTCAAGGATCCGCGGGCCCGTGACGTGCTGTATGTAGAAGCGCTGGCCGCTCCGTTCACCGTCGACACCATGCCGGATCAGACCCTGGAGGCGTTCGCGGACCACGGCACCGTGGGCGAGTTCCTGCCCGCCGACGGCGGCGACGCCGACCAGGTCATCGCCGCCTTCGCCCAGGCCGGCATCGACACCGCGGCCCTGGCCGCCGAGCTGCAGCGCCAGGGCGCGGAGGCGTTCGCGGCCTCCTGGCAGGACCTGCTGGCCCGGATCGGCGCCCGGCACGAGCATCTCGCCCGGATCGCGTGACCGGCACCATGGAACACGCCGTCCACGGCTCGCACCGGTTCCGGGGGGCCATCTTCGATGTTGACGGCGTGCTGGTGGACTCACCGCACTACCGCGCGTGGCGCGATGCGCTGCAGGAGCTCATGGACACCGAATGGGCCGACGTCCGCGGCCGGACAAGCTACGCTCCGGAGAAGTTCACCGAGGCCATGTATCAGCAGGTCGTCGCCGGACGGCCGCGGCTCGCCGGAGCCCGTGCGGCGCTGGAGTACTTCGGCGTGCCCGACGCCGGCCGCCGAGCCGAGCTCTACGCCGCGGTCAAGCAGGAACACCTGCTCACGCTCATCGAAGCCGGGGAGTTCACGGCCTTCGCCGACGCGATCCGTTTCGTCCTCGCGACCAAGGCGGCCGGTATATCGGTCGCCGCCGCGTCGTCGTCCAAGAACGCCGACCTGCTCCTGCGGCAGGTGCGGCTGGATGCCTATGTCGCCGAGCCGGACCTCACCCTGCTCGACCTGCTGGACGCGGACGTCTCCGGGCGCGACCTGCCGCGGGGCAAGCCCGATCCGGCGATCTTCCTGTTCGCGGCCGAGGAGCTCGGCGCCACGCCCGCCCGGTGCTTCGCGGTCGAGGACGCGGCGGCGGGCGTGCAGGCGGCCAAGGCCGGCGGGTTTGCCGCTCTCGGCGTGGCCCGCCTCGGCGACACCAGACTGCTGGCCGACGCGGGCGCGGACCTGGTCGTGCGGTCCCTCGACGAGGTATCCCGCCCGGCTCTGGCCGAAGGCCTGCTCGAGCGGAAGCGAAATGGAGAGGCCTGATGGAGAATCACGCGGACCTGCTGGTCATCTTCGGCATCACCGGCGACCTGGCCCGCCGGATGACCTTCCGCGCGCTCTACCGCCTGGAGCGGCGCGGGCTGCTCGACGGCCCGGTCATCGGGGTGGCCAGCGAGGACATGACCACGGAGGAACTCCTCAAGCACGCCCGCGAGGCCATCGGCGAGGGCGGCCAGGACGTCGACGACTCGGTCTTCGGCCGGCTCGCCCGCCGGATGTCCTACCTGCACGGTGACGTCACCGACGCCGCGCTCTACCGCCGCCTCGCCGCGCGGATCGGCCGCGCAGAACGGCCGCTGTACTACCTGGAGGTGCCGCCGGCCCTGTTCGGCCCCATCGTGGAGCACCTCGGCGCGGCCGGGCTCCTGCGCGAGGGCCGGGTCGCGGTCGAGAAGCCGTTCGGCCACGACCTGGCCTCGGCTCGCGAGCTGAACGCCCGGCTGCACCGGCTGCTGCGCGAGAGCCAGATCCTGCGCGTCGATCACTTCCTCGCCAAGGAACCGGTCATCGAGCTGGAATACCTGCGGTTCGCCAACTTGGCGCTGGCCGAGCTGTGGGAGCGCACGAGCGTCTCGGCCGTGCAGATCACGATGGCCGAGGACTTCGGCGTCGAGGGCCGCGGCCGGTTCTACGATTCCGTCGGCGCGCTGCGCGACGTGGTCCAGAACCACCTGCTGCAGGTCCTGGCCCTGGTCGCCATGGACCCGCCCGCCGGCGGCAGCGCCGGTGACACGCAGGATAAGAAGGCGGAGGTATTCCGCGCCATGCCCCCGGCCGACCCGCAGCACTACGTACGCGGGCAGTACCGGGGGTACGCCGACATCCCCGGCGTGGCCCGCGGCTCGGCCACCGAGACCTACGTCGCGCTGCGGCTGGAGATCGACAACTGGCGCTGGGCGGACGTCCCCATCTTCCTGCGGGCCGGCAAGGCGCTGCCGCACACGGTCACCGAGGTGCGGCTGCTCCTGCGCCGCACGCCCCGGCTGGCCTTCCTGCCCCAGCCGACCAGAGCCGAGCCCAACCAGGTCGTGCTGCGGATCGACCCGGACCCGGGCCTGCGGCTGCAGCTGTCCGCGCTGGCCGGGCAGTCCTGGCGCCCGGTCCACCTGGACACCTCGTTCGCCCGCGAGCTGGGCGAGCCCGCGGAACCGTACGAGCGGCTGCTGCACGCCGCGCTGGCCGGCGACCATCAGCTCTTCGCCCGGCAGGACAGCGTCGAGGAGACCTGGCGCATCGTGCAGCCGCTGCTCGACCACCCGCCGGACGTCCGTCCCTACCCGCGCGGATCGTGGGGACCCGACGACGCGGAGGCCCTGGTCCGCGGTCATCCGCGCTGGCAGCCGCCGTGGCTGCCCGCCGATGGATGAGCCCGCGAGACCTCGCGGCTCGTAACCGCGGACCAGCGACGGCGTCGATCTGCGTATCCGGCTGATAGGTGTAGGCTGCCTCGCGCACGGTCTCGCCGCTCTCCAGGGCCGCGCCGAGGGCGCCGCCCAGCGTCGCGATCGAGGTGGCCAGCCAGGCCAGCCTGACCTGGTCGGCCACGTCGGCCGGGTGCCTCAGGATCAGGCCGAGCAGGTTGCCCGGCACCAGCAGCAGCGCCGCCGCGAGCATGATCGCGAACAGCGCCAGGTACAGCGCGGCCACGCCGAGGCCGACCGTGGCCGCGGTGACGATATTGAACAAGGCGACCTGCTCGCGCGCGGCCGGGTGCGGGCTGCGTTCCCACAGTCCGGTGGCGACCACGATCGTCACGGTGATGCCGGCCACCGAGCCAAGAGCGATGACGGTCAGCCGCAGCGGCCCGAGATAGTGCGACAGCCGCCAGATGTCGCTGGTCACCAGCGCGAACACCCCGGCCGCGAAGGCCACGGCCAGCGCGCGCATGAGCCGCAGCGCCAGCCGCCACGGACGGTTGGCCCGCAGCATGCCCAGCAGCAGCCAGATGTTGCCGGTGATGACCCGCGCGACGAAGCCCACGCCGTGCTCGCCGCGCTCGGTGCGGCCGCCCAGTTCGCGCATCCGGCGGGTCACGGCCTGCGCCGGCGCAGCGGCGTCCGCAGCCGGCGCCAGGTCGCCGAGCATGTGCCCGACCAGGCGGACGATCGTCTCGGCGGTCCGCTTGCGGACCGACACCGGGCCGAGCGCGGGCATGGACAGGACCGCGACGCCATGGGTCGCGCTGACGTGAGCGATCACCGGCCGCCGCGCGGTCTGCAGCGGCAGGTCGGTCACGCACACCGCCAGGTGCCAGCCGCGCTCGAGGAGCATCCTGCGCCCCGCCGCGATCAGCGCGCTGAGGTCGGTCGGTGGCTCCACCAGCCGGTCGGAGACGAATTCCACCCGCCACCGAACTCCGGGCAGTTGCCCGGCGAGCCGGTCGGCGATCTCCCCGACCAGGCTCTCGGTCAGCTCCGACGCGGGTCCCGGCGGGGCCAGCAGGCCGATGACCAGTTCCGGCTGCCGTGTGGTCTCAGCACCGCTCTGCGAGCCAGGGCCCTCCGCCACGATTCCGTTAACTACCACGGAGGTCATGTTCGCCAGGTGGGCGCACCGCCCACATCACCCGATCGGCTAGCCGGACGGGTCGTGCCGCCTACGGGGAGACCACCAGGTGGCTCTCCACGGTGGCGACCCCGGGTGCCGCGGCCGCCGCCGCACGGGCCGCAGCTGCCTCGTGCAGCGAGTGCACGTGGCCGTAGAGCTTGGCGGTGTGGTCGGATACCTCCACCCGGATGTGCCGGGCATCGATCTCTGCTTCGCGCCTGAAGGCGTCCTCGATCACCGTCTCGACCCGCTCCGGGCTCACCGGTGGCCTGACCGTGATGGTGTCCGTAACTCCCACCACGCCCCGGACCTGGCGAATCGACCGCTCGACCGCGTGCCGCTGGTACTCGTACTCGACCTCGCCCTCGAGCGTAACCCAGCCGTCCTGCACCCGGGCGTGGACCTTCCCCTCGGGCACCTGCACGTTCCACTCCAGGACGTGCGCGATGGCCCGGGCGATGTCGGTGTCGTCCCGCGGTGCGCCGGACAGCTTGACCTTCAGATCGTTGGCCACAGCCTTGACCCCGTACACCCGCTCCGCGGCCCGGGCCGCGGCCAGCCGTTCCGGGTAGGTCGCGACGTGACCGGTCAGCGTCACCGCGCCGTCGGTGACCGCGACGCCGATGGCGTCCGGGTTGGTGATATGGGGGTCCCACTGCAGTTCGTTGATGACGTCGTCCCTGATCTCGGAGTCGGATTTCATCAACGCACCCTCCTTTCGATCCACCTCAGACTGGGCCGTGCCGGTGCGCGGGCACATGACCCGTCCGAGTAGGGGATGTGAGCCGCACGCCGCCCGGTGCCTGTCTCCGGTAGACCACCAGCCCGTGCGGGTCCTTGCTGTGGATGAATCCGGATTCGGCGGTGGCCACCTCGCCGTCGGTGGACAGCCAGATGCGCTGGCCGCCCGCCGCCCGGATGTCGACCGATCTGGCCCGCCACGAGCTGTACACCCGGGAGCGGCCGAGCGTACCGGTCAGCACCGCGGCCACCAGCCGCAACCTGGCCAGCATGGCGGCCTCGACGACGCGGATGTCCAGCCAGCCGTCGGCCAGGTCCGGACGGTAGGCGGGCGCCATGCCCGGCGGCTCGTACCGGCAGTTCCCGGCAAAATACAGCCATAGCCGACGGCGCCTCCCGTCGAGAACCAGTTCGTGCGGCCGGCTGTGCCGCAGCACGCCGATGAGCGCGACGACCTCCGCTAGCCGCCTGCCCAAGACGCCCTCGAGCTGCCGCCTAGCGT
Source organism: Streptosporangiaceae bacterium (assembly GCA_036758545.1). Classification (GTDB taxonomy): domain Bacteria; phylum Actinomycetota; class Actinomycetes; order Streptosporangiales; family Streptosporangiaceae; genus Palsa-504. The sequence continues at coordinate 19,552 of DAIOWL010000016.1, forward strand.
TCACCATGTCCACGTACACCCCGGTGCTCGAGGTGTTGACAAAGGGCCGGCTGCCCGCCAGGGCGAGGTCTACCGCCACGGCCTCGCCATCGCGCAGCGCGGCCAGGGCATCGCGAGCCCCCTCGACGCCGAGGTCGGCCGCGAAGTGGTTGAAGGTGCCGGCCGGGATCACCAGCAGCGGCAGGCCCGTCTCCACGGCGACCGCCGCCGCCGCGCTGACCGTGCCGTCGCCGCCGGCTACGCCCAGGATGAGGGCGCCGGCCGCGGCGTCGCGCAGCCGGGCGGCCAGGTCCTCACCCGCGCTGGTCTCGATGATCGTGGCCTCGGGCAGGTCCGCAGCCAGCCGCCGGGCCAGCCTGGTCGGGGCCGTTCCCGCCGCCGTGTTGACGATCAGCGCCAGGCCCTCCCCGGCCGCCGAGGCGGGCGCCGTTCGCGGCGGCCGGATCGCCGCCGCGGGCTGTGGCGGCCGCCGCGGCCACCACCGCAAGGTCGCCAGCCCGGCCGCCGACCCGATGGCCGTCCCGGCCAGGACGTCCGACGGGTAGTGCACGCCGGTGGCTATCCGCGAGGCGCCGACCGCCGAGGCGAGCGCGATCCCGGGCACGGCCAGGGACGGCATCTCGATCGCGGCGCCGGTGACGAAGGCCGCCGCGTTCGCGGCATGCCCGGACGGGAAGGACGAGGACCGGGGAACTCGGCGCAGCCGGATCGTGGCGGGAACGTCGAGGAAAGGGCGGCGCCGGCTCGTCAGGCTCTTGCCGACGAGGTTGGCCGCCGTGCTGGCCGCCGCTATGCTGCCCAGGCCCCGCCAAGCGGCCCGCCGGGCCTGCCGGTCGCCCGTGGCCCACAGCGCGGCGGCCAGCCCGATCCACAGCAGACCACGGTCGGCCAGCCGCGACAGGCCGGGCATGAC
>DAIOWL010000017.1:0-20256 GCA_036758545.1 Streptosporangiaceae bacterium
GCCCCTGCGCCGCGCGAGCCGCTGCGCGGCGACGCGGCCTGCGACCTGGCGGTGATCGGCGGCGGGTTCAGCGGCCTGTGGACTGCCCTGCTGGCCAAGGAAGCCAACCCCGGGCGGTCCGTGGTGCTCATCGAGGGCAACCGGATCGGCTGGGCGGCGAGCGGGCGCAACGGCGGTTTCTGCGAGGCCAGCCTGACCCACGGCGCGGACAACGGCCGGGAGCGGTTCCCGGCCGAGTTCGGCACGCTGCAGCGGCTCGGCGCGGAGAACCTCGACGCGATCGAGGCCGCGATCGGCCGGTACGGCATCGACTGCGACTTCGAGCGGGCCGGGTCGATCACCGTGGCCACCGAGGACTACCAGGTCGGTTGGCTGCGCGAGGCCGCCGCGGCCGACGGGTCGATGTTCCTGGACGCCGAGGCGGTGCGCGCCGAGGTGAACTCGCCCACCTACCTGGCCGGCTTGTGGGACAAGGAGGGCTCGGCCGGCGTTCAGCCGGCCAGGCTCGCCTGGGGCCTGGCCGACGCGTGCGAGCGGATCGGTGTCCGGATCGCGGAGCGGACCCCGGCCACCGGCCTGTCCAGCGACGAGGACGGCGTGACCGTGCGGACCCGCGGCGGCGTGCTGCGGGCCAGGCGGGTGGCGCTCGGCACCAATGCGTTTCCCCCGCTGGTCCGGCGGCTGCGCCCGTACATCGTGCCGGTCTACGACTACGTGCTGGTGACCGAGCCGCTCAGCGCGGCGCAGCTCGCCGCCGTCGGCTGGCAGAACCGGCAGGGCGTCGGCGACGCGGGCAACCAGTTCCACTACTACCGGCTGACGTCCGACAACCGGATCCTGTGGGGCGGCTACGACGCCATCTACCACTTCGGCGGCGAGGTCCGCCGGGCCTACGACCAGCGCCCGGCCACCTTCGCCAAGCTCGCCGGGCATTTCTTCAGCACGTTTCCGCAGCTGGAGGGCATCGGGTTCAGCCATCGCTGGGGCGGAGCGATCGACACCTGCAGCCGGTTCTGCGCGTTCTTCGGCACCGCGCACCGCGGCCGGGTCGCCTACGCGCTCGGCTACACCGGGCTGGGGGTGGCCGCGACCAGGTTCGGCGCCCGGGTGATGCTCGACCTGCTGAGCGGTCAGCCGACCGAGCTGACCCAGCTCGAGATGGTCCGGAGCAAGCCGGTCCCCTTCCCGCCCGAGCCGCTCGCCTACCTGGGCGTGCAGGCCACCCGCTGGTCACTGGCCCAGGCCGACCGACGCGACGGCCGCAGGAACCTGTGGCTGCGGGCGCTGGACGCGGCGGGCATGGGCTACGACTCCTGACGTATTCCGCGGCCCCTGCGACAATGGCCGAATGCCCCGCTATGAGGATCCCTGAGGACCGAGCAGCCCGAGCGGGCTCGGTGCGGTGAATTCAACGCGCAGAACAGCCTGGCCACCGGGGAACGTCACGGTCTGGCTGCTGGCCGGCCGGAACTGGGGATTCATCGTGGCAAGGGAAGCACGCATTGCCTTCACATAGCTCGGGCCGGCCAGGTGAGCGGCCTGATCGTCCTCGGCCAGATAGGCAACACGGAGCGGGATATCCGGGTCACCATCGGGAGCGATGTTCCCGAAGCTCACGATCTCGATGGGGTGATCAGCGGCCAGGGACGCGATCGCCAGGAGCAGGCGTGAGTCGACCTGGCCGCCCATCAGCTGCTTCTCAGCCTGAGTTGAGACCGCGATCCGATTATCGTGCAGCAACGAGGCACCGGTTATCTTCCGGTCGGCCAGGTCGGCGTTGAGCAAGCTCCGATATGAGGCAGCCCCATGGGATGCGATCACGCGGACGGTGATCCGGGCCGGGCCTGATCCAAAGGAAGCGAGGGCAGATGGTGCCCACGCCGCGGCGAGGCTGCTGCCGAACAGGTCCCTCACGGCGGATGTCACGATCACGACCGCCGAGCGCGTTGGATAAGGTGAGGTCTGCCCGAGCACGAGCAGGTTGTGCGAGGAGAACCCGCGCGCAGCCAGGGCGGCGCACATCAACCTGTCACATGACACGATGACGTTCCGGCTGACCTGCTGGGCCACCCAGGCGGCCGCCTGATCACGGACCGCCGTCGCCTGGCGCAGCTGGGCGGTTCTGGCCGTCGTGCCCGCTGATGAGCGGGCGAAATGCTTGGTCACCATGACAGCCAGCGACCCGATGACGAGAATGGCTGCGATCAGGGCGACTTGGAGCGTCCGAGTCCTGCGGCGGGCAGGTCGCTTCGGTGCGCCCGCCTGCGGCTGCGCCGACCGGCCCGTCCGGAGCTTCGCGGCGGCTGGCGGAGGCGCGATTGGAGACTTGGGCGCGGCCTGGGCCTGGCCGGCACTCCCGAGCCACTGGGTGATCTCGTCCTCGGCCGGGGGGCCTGGGTAGGTGGTGCGCTCAGGGGCGGCGGCTGGCGCGGGCTGGGCGGCGCGCTGAGACGGCGCAGAAGGTTCGGAGTGCGCAGGGCCCCGAGGCTGAGCTGCGGGCTTAGGCTTGGTCGTACGACCGGGCGCGAAGGCCAAATCGGTCGTGATGCTGTATTTCCGCTTCCCGTTGATGACCGCCGCAGCGCCCTTGGCCGCCGCGCCCTTAACCGGCGGCTCGTTGACCGGCGGACTCGCTGCATCGCCGCCGGCCGTCTCCTGCCGTTCCGCGGCGGCCGCCTGCTCACGCTCGGCCTTGACGGCCGCCTCCATGCGCTGCCGCAATTCCTCCGACAGCGGCGGCGACGACGGAGGTGCCGGGCGGGACGCAGCTCCGGCCGTGCCTCGCACACGGTGGGGCAGTTCACTGCCGCGCTCTTCATCTGCCATGCGGCTCCAACCCCCCTGAACGGTCGCAGATAGGGCGATACGGACCGCACGGACTAGCGGAGCATAAGATCGGCCGCTATTCAAGCGAGACTACGAAACGTAATAGATGATGCGCAGACTCACTACAAACCCAACGGCGGCCGACTCCGCGCCGCCGTGCGGCGGCAAGGACCTGTCTCCCGCAAAATTCCCGGAATACACCTCCTGAGGGCGAATCGGAGGTTACCGTCTGGTTTGCGGTGTCCATACTCGTACAGAAGCGCTGCGTTAGGTGACACCAGCAGCACAATAAGTCAGCTTCCAGGGGGCTTGTGGTACCCCTGTCTGTCTTGATACCGAGGCAGGTGTCATACATGGATCACCGCCGAGCGATTCAGCAGTCTGCGGCGCCTTATCCGCCAGCCACGACGCTGCCGGAAGAAACGACTGCTGCCTCACACCGGCTTCAGCGGACTGCGAGGCGGCGGATCCCGGGCAGTTGGCCATTGGTAGTCATACTCGCCGTTCAGACCGTGCTTTCACTCCGGCTCGTTCGAGCCGACACGGCATTCCAGGACGAGGCCCTGTACCTGTGGGCTGGTCATCTGGAATGGGCGAACGTGCTACATGGCACCTCGGTTCCGCCGTTCCCGTCGTACTTCTCCGGAGCCCCGGTCATCTACCCGCCGCTTGCGGCGCTCGCCGACAGCGTCGGGGGCCTCACCGGCGCCCGGGTCCTGTCCCTCGCCTTCATGCTCGGGACCACCGGTGTGCTGTGGGCCACCGCTCAGCAACTGTTCGGGCGCCGGGCCGCATTCTTCGCGGCCGCGCTGTTCGCCGTTCTCGGCCCGACCCTGCATCTGGGAACGTTCGCCACCTACGACGCCATGTCGCTGTTCCTGGTTGCGCTGGCGGCCTGGCTGGTCATCCGGGCGGGAGATCGCCAGGACGCGACCGCCTGGATGCTGGCGGCCGGATTCACGCTGGCGCTGGCCAACGCTACTTCGTATCCGTCAGCCCTGTTCGATCCCATCGTGATCCTGCTCGCCCTAACCGCCGCCTTCCCCAAGCCGGGCGGCAAGCTTGCAGTCGGGCGCGCCCTGACCCTGCTGGTCAGCACGGCATTGCTGATCACGCTGGGACTGCTGGTCGGCGGAAGCCGCTACCTGCACGGGATCGACATCACCACGCTGGAGCGAGCGCCCGGCTCCGACCCGGCTCCTACGGTGATCCTTCATTTCTGGTCCTGGACCGGTGTAATCGTGGTTGCCGCATTCTGCGGCGCGGTCATTAGCTGGGTCAACCGCCCGGGGCGCGCGCAGACGTGGATGCTGACCGTGCTGACGGCCGCCACACTGCTCGTACCCGCGGAGCAGGCGAGCCTGAACACCACGGCCTCGCTGAATAAGCATGGGGCTATGGGCGCCTGGTTCGCGGCCATAGCCGCAGGCTATGCGGTCGACAAGCTCATCGAGACATCGCCCGCGGGGAACATGCGCACCATCACCGCCGCGGCCTGCGTGATCGCGCTTTGCTTCCCGGTGACGCTCGGGACCAGCCAGTCGCGGGCGTTCGCGACCAGCTGGCCTAACTCGTCCGCCTTCATTTCGATTTTCCGGCCGCTGGCGGATAGCGGCACGGGGCGCCTACTAGTCGAAGACCCGTCCATCGCGGAGTACTACCTGCCTGCCGGGAGTCAATGGAAGCGATGGTCAAGCACACGGAACATCGTCCTGCCGTCGGGGGCTCCGACCGGCGGCCCGAGCGACAAGGCCGGAGTTGTCGGTGCTGGCAACGTGGGTACCTTCGCCGCGTTTATCGAGCAGGGCTACTTCTCTCTCATCGCCCTGAACTTCGCCGACACGACCTCTCTGGACAAGAGCATCGCCGCGGACATTCGCCGGAACCATCACTACCACGTCATCAGCGTCGTTCCCTACGGCGTAGAAATCTCGCCAGTCGGCCAGGGCACCTACGTAATCTGGCGATATGAGCCGCAGTCGTGAGTGCCCTGCGGGCAGCTGATACCGGCACCATCGCGAGACCGGTCTCCGGCTCTTACCGACGACGCCAGCCAGGCCGCCTGGTGCCTCCGCAACCCCCGGATGAGGATGAGAAATACCGCTACATCCAGCGGAACCTGCCCTACCTGACGACGGTGATCGCCATGGGCTCGTGCTGCCTCATCATCAGTCAGCTCAGGTTCGAGACCCAGGATCTGGCGCTTTCACCCTTCCTGCTCTTCACCGGCATCTACGTCGTGTACCAGGTCATCAGCCTGCCGGTGAACTTCGCCGGCGCTGGGTTCGACCTCGCCGCCCATCGGCTCCGGGTAGCGGCATGGCTCCCCCCTTCCTATCCGGACGTTGACATCTACCTGCCCATCTGCGGCGAGCCGATCGAACTGCTCCGCAACACCTGGACTGCTGTCTCGGGCCTCATCGAGGACTACCAGGGCCAGGCGCGGGCTTACGTCCTTGACGACGGCCCGTCCGAGGAGGCCCGCTCGATGGCGGGGTCGTTCGGCTTCTCCTACATCCACCGGACCGACTGGCCCGCAGGCAAGAAGGCCGGCAACCTGCGCTATGCCTTCGCTCGCACCAGCGCCGAATTCCTGGTCATCATGGACGCGGACTTCGCGCCGCGACGGGACTTCCTCGCCGAAACACTTCCCTACATGGATGATCCGGCGATCGCGATCGTGCAAACCCCGCAGTACTTCAGGACCAGCCCGGCGCAGAGCTGGATCGAGCGCGCCGCAGGCCCGGTCCAGGAGGTGTTCTACCGCACGGTTCAGGTGGCCCGCCAACGGCTGGACGCGACTGTCTGCTGCGGGACATCTGCGGTCTACCGGCGGGCCGCGCTTGAGCCGCAGGGCGGTCCGACGCTCATCCCCTACGCCGAAGACGTGCACACCGGTCTGGACGTGCGCCGGGCAGGCTGGTCCATGGTCTACCTCCCGATCCTGCTCTCGACCGGGATCTGCCCCGACAACCTGGACGCGTTCGTGCGGCAGCAGTACCGCTGGTGCTCAGGGAACGTCGGCATCGTCTTCTCCTGGCGACTCTGGTCGATACCCATGCGGATCCCGGCCCGGCTGACCTACATTTCGGGGTTCTTGTATTACGCTTACACTGCCCTGCTTACATTCATCGGGCCCCTCATCCCCATCGTCATGCTGGCCTTTCTTCCCGGCCAGATCAGGCTGCGCAACTTCATCATCCTGCTTCCGGCAATGTTCACCGGGTTCGTGCTGTATCCAATGTGGCACCAGTCTCGCTTCGGACCGGGGATCTGGCCGCTGGGAATCGCCCGCGGCTGGGCGCACGTGTTCGCCATCTGGGATGGCGCCTGGGGCAAATCGATGAGCTGGCATCCGACCCGGACGCCAGGAAGCTCGTTGCGGCGCTTTCGGATCGGGATCACGTGGTGGAGCGGGAGCGCGGCCGTGCTCTGGCTGGGGCTGGCTATCTGGCGGACGGCGACAATGGGCTTCCCGCCGTTCGCGGTCCTGCTGTTCTTCGCCTTGCTCAACTTCGCCGCGGTGAGCCGCGTCATCTTTCCCGGAAGCCAGATCGCATGAAATCCAGATTTGTGATGTTCCTGGCCATCGTGCTCGCGGCGGGCGCCGTCGGCTTCACCGCCAGCCGTCTGGCGCGCTCTTATCCGGTGCACCCTCCGGTGGCTCATGCCACCCTGTCTCCCAAACTGGCCGCCTACCTGGGTGCCTTTGAACCAGGATCGCCGCCTGGCTATCAGCCGATCGCGGACTTCGCCCGCGCTACAGGGCGGCAGCCGAACCTCGTCGGGTACTACAGCGGCTGGGTTCAGCCGTTCGATACGGCGTTCGCGCAGATGATCCGCAAGCACGGCGTTATCCCATTCGTGCAGATAGATCCGACAGACGCCTCGATCACAGCGATCTCGGCCGGCACCTATGACAGCTACCTGCGCTCATACGCCGACAGCGTGCGCAACTTCCGCCACGCCGTGGTCATCGGCTTCGGGCATGAGATGAACGCCCCCTGGTACTCCTGGGGATACTCGCACATCCCACCGTCGGCTTTCGTAGCCGCCTGGCGGCACATCGTGACGCTGTTCCGCGGTCAGGGCGCCGAAAACGTTACCTGGCTGTGGACCCTCCAGGCGGACCAGCCCGGCACCGGGCCGATCGCGCCATGGTGGCCCGGCGCGCAGTACGTGACGTGGGTCGGCATCGACGGTTACTACTATCGCTCTTCCGACACCTTCGCCAGCGTCTTCGGCAAGACCATCAACCAAGTGCGGACGCTCACCAATAAGCCGGTGCTGCTATCGGAGACCGCCGTCGGGCAAGACATGAACAAGTTCGCCAAGATCCAGGACCTGTTTCACGGAATGGTCGCCTATAAGACGCTCGGGCTGGTGTGGTTCGACAAGTCCCAGCACGGCAGCATCGCCCATCAGGACTGGCGGATCGAAAATAGCGTACAGGCTCAGGTCTCGTTCAAGCTTGGCGCAAGTGCCGATCTTGCGGCCACCCTTCCCGCTGGTTAGCCCTGGCAATTGCGCCGAGAAAACGAAAGGCGCGCTAGGCGGTGATACGGACCTGGGCCTGGCGCAGAATATAGCCCAGCCCAGCCGCACCCAATCCGACACCGATCGCCGACATTCTCTGCACGGCGGCGAACTCGCGGTTCGCAACCGCATGCCTGAGTTCGCGGTGCATCCCCATAGGCAGCGTCTTAGCCGCATGTCGCCGCTCGTCTCGCAACCCTTCCCGCCGACCTCGCAGTGCCGCGAGGTCAGCTTTCCCCCGGCCTTCGTTATAGCAGCGCTGAACAAAGAAACGGAGTGTGCCGCGGCCAGGCGGTACGCTATGGCCGACCCTGGCTGTCGGTTCATACCACCAGGTAAGGCCCTCAAGCGCGGCCGTCAGCCGAATGCAGAATTCGGTGTCCTCGGGCCGCGAGACACCGCCGGTCTTGCCGAAATCCTCAAGGAAACCCTGGACCCGCAAGAAATCCGCCTTCCGCACAGCCATGTTCCCGGACCACACGTTCCGGACCGGCGCAGGCGTACTGGGCAGCCCGCGGTAGGAGGCCCCGACCACCCACAAAAACTCCTCCGGCATCCACTTCGGCGTGCGTCCAAGCCAGACTGGCTCCAGAAAACCGCCTACTCCGGCTACATCACAGCGGGCAAGCGGCGAGGTCAGATGCCGTAGCCAGTCAGGCCGGGCCACCGCGTCATCATCCAGGAACGCCAGGATGCTGCCCGAGGCGATCCTGACGCCGGCGTTCCGGGTGGCGGATGCACTGCGAACCCCCTGATTGTGTACCGGGACGACGCTCGGCAGTCGCTGGCGGACCCACTCGTACAGGTCGGTATTGTTGTCCACGGCGACCACCACCTCGTCCGGCGGCGACTGCTGGGCCAGCACCGAGGCGACAGCCTCGGTGAGAGCCGCACAGCGCTGCATGGTGTGGGCAGCGATCACCACGGATGTCGGGGCGTTGTCAGTCACGTTGTTTCCCTGACCAGGTCTGGCTCTGCGACCGGGCGGTCGGCCGTCACGTCATGACTGAGCTTGTCCAAGCGCCGACGTTCGGCCAGGATGGTGTGCAAGACCCTGATTCCGTCCGGGATGGCCCGCAAATTGCTGACCCCGTGCATGCGGGCCTTCTCCGTGCTGCCGACCTCGGTGATCCGGACCCCGCCTCGGGCTACCCGGACGTTGATCAGGGTTTCAATCTCGAACCCGTCTCCCCACAACATGCCGCCAGGCACGTTGTCAGCCGCTTGCACTTCTACCAGAGGCAGATCGAGCAGCGGGAGCAGGTGCACGCGGAAAGCGTTGTAGCCATAGCACAGATCGGTGTAGGACGTGCCGAAGAGCAAGTTGACCAGCCAGCTGAGTCCCGCATTGCCGAATCTGCGGAAGCGGGTGATGTCGTAGCTTCGGCCTCCCTTGCCGAATCGGGTGCCCTTCGCGAAATCGGCCCCTGCGGCCAGGGCCGCCACGAAGGCCGGAATCTCGCCAGGATCTGCCGACCCGTCGGCGTCGAGCAATACCACTACGTCACCCGTCACTTCGGCGAACCCGCAAGCCAGCGCGTTGCCCTTGCCGCGGCGGGTCTGCTCGACGATCTTCACGCCAGGCCGGGTACGCAAGGCCACTTCAATTGTGTCGTCGGTGGAATGCCCGTCGACCAGGATCACCTCGTGCAGGCCGACCGGTAGGGCTTTCAGCACATGCGGCAGATTACGCGCTTCGTTTCGGGCAGGAATGACGACCGAGACTCGAGATCCGCGTGCCGCGCTAAAATGATCATGCATTACTTCGGCCCCCTCACACGACAGGATGGTCATGATCGACGAGGGCAGCTCAGTCGATGACTGAGGCGCCCTTTCCGGCCGTGTGTTCCCAGGCCCACAAACGTACTCACAGTGCGTAACAACTCACACTGAAAGTGTGTTACTGCTTCAATACCAACAACGCTTATTTAATCAGCGGGGGGCTTCCTCGGCGAGCGGTTAGCCCAGAAACGCGGGGCAAATTCCTATAATGTAATATTTATGTCCGACAAGTACTACTAGTCATCCACAAATATCCCATAAGGCGCATATTAAGCCTATATTCCCGAAAGCACTCATAAGCGGACAAACAACACCAGCTTTAGAACATGGAGTGCACGTCGGCTTGCTTTCCGTGAGACCCGGCTCATGTCGTCGGGCGCCTACCGGGCAAGGCATGGCGGCCGCCATCCGCCGAACGGGACGGCGATGTCTGTGCTCTCGCGAGCCACAGCAGGATAGCGATCCCCGCTTCCTGCTGGTCCCACTGGTCCGCAGATGCCCTTTCCGTGACGGTCACCGCGATCGTATCCGGACGAGGGTCTGCCTGCCGGTGCCGACCGCGGCCGATGGCCGCACGGACCACCGGTGGCGTGGTCACCAGGCCTTCGACGAGAAACACGCCAAGCAGGGCGAACGAGAGTCCTTTTAGGCCACCGAACGCACCGCCCGCCGCCCCGGCGGCTACCTCTAGTACCGCCGCTGCCGTCAGGACCACGGCTGCACGTGATATCCGGCCCGCGGCCCGGCATACGGCGATGAAATGCATCTTCGGGATGATAGGTAGGTAGCCCGCGACCAGCAGCCACAGTGTCACCGTGGCGGCGCGCGCGTAGCTCGGGCCGAATAGGCTCAGAGCCAGGTGTGCGCCCAAGCCAAGCAGGGCCATGCCGGGTAGCCCGATCAAGAGTGACAGCCGCAGGGTGAAGCGCAGCTTCCTGGCTACTATCTGCGGGTCGGCTGACGCCACCGCGAACAGGGCGGTCGACAGGTGCGTGGGCACGATGTACAAGAAGCCGCTCAGCGTCCATGCAACGTAGAAAGCGCCGTTTGCCTTCGGTGACACGATCACGGTGACCAGGACTGGAATCAGCGACCTCGGGATGGCGATGGCCAGGTTCAGCCAACTGTGCGCCACCGCGGTCTTGCCGAGCCCGCGCAGAACACGCCAGTCCGGCCGCGGCAGGACCGGCGAGCCATGTATCCGTAGCCAGGATGCGACCAGCACCACCGAGACCGCCATCCCGGCTACCCAGGCTGCGGTAATGCCCAGGCCGTACCGGTCATGCAAGATCACGGCCACAGCGGGCAGCGCCAGCAGTTTGACGGCTCCGAATAGGACATTGCGTGACAGCTGCAATCCACCGCGCATCAGGCCTATCGTGGCCTGGTCGAATACCAGCGTCATTCCGGTCAGCGCCACTCCGGCGGCAAAGATGACCGCTTGGACTAGCGTCCCGCTGACGTGCCCGAAGCGCTGGCTGAAATGCGGGGCCAAGATGACGAATCCCAGCCCGAGAATGAGTGATCCAGTAAGGGAAGAAAGCAGTGCGGCAGACACCAGGCCGCCCCGCACGCTGCGCCTGGGCAGTTCGCCGATCAGCACGGTGCCGAGACCCAGCATGCCGATAGTGCCGAGCAGCGTCATAGCGGACACCGCCGCCGAGCCGTATCCGACTGCTTCCTGGCTGAACGAACGGGCCGCGAACGTCCAGTAGGCGAACCCGAGAACCGACGCCAGGCCGGTCGTCGCAGCAAGGCTGGCGGAGCTGCCGAGCAGGTCTTTGTGCCGCCGCCACGCCGCGGTGACGTTCCCCGGCGGCGATCGCCTCGGCGCGGGCCGCCGACTCGTCGTAGTTACCTCGCCGTTACCGGCGGCGACGCGTCCTCCAGACGTCGTCACGGCGTCCCTTCTGCATCCAGGGCGACATGCCGGTACGGCTGAGTGACGTCCGGCAGCCGGAACAGGTCGACAGAGATGGCATAACGGCTCGCATACCGCGGTGACCGGCGCCAGGCCTGGCCGTTGGCTAGGACGAGGTTCCAGGTGGCGGCGGGATGTCCGTGATCAATAAGGATCAGCCGGTACCGCATGGTCTTCCCCTCATAGTTACCGACGCCAAGGTCCACCGCCGGGGCTCTCTTATCCGGGCGGTTCAGCCACAACTGCGTGTAGCCGGGATAGTGCTGCCTCGCGACGCCCGCCCGGGCAAGCCCCACTGCGCCAACGGCGATCACGGCGGCAACCCCGAACGCTGCCACGGACCGGCCCGGTAGCCGCCAGCGCGCCTGTTCCAGGCCAGCAGATTCCGGTCGCCCGCGGCGACGGCGCAAGAACAGCACCAGGTCGCAGGCAAGAGTCACCCCGGCGAGCAAGGCAAACCACGCCGCCCGGTGCAATGGCTGTCCGGCGACATATAGCAGCAACCCTCCGATTACGGGTACGCAGATGGCCATCGCGATGGCAGCCGCCACGCGTTCCAGGCCGTTGCCATGGGAGCCGAGCAGCAACTGGGCCAGCAGGTAGCCGGGTGCGGCGAAGAGCATCAGCCCGAGTACCGTCATGATGGCGACCGGGGCACCGGACGCAGCCGCGGCACACGTAAGGACGGCCACCGCCGCGGTGATTCCGAGATCTGCCTGGCTACGGTTCATCGCTATGGCTCCGGTAGCTCGTAGATCACGATGTTCCCTGAGTCATAGACGCGGTCGATCGCAGGGACGTGATCGAATTTCTGGAGGCCTGCGGCGGGTAGCGGGTGCCTATACTTGCCCGCGCCGGGATCGATAGGAAAGTACTTGCCGCTGACCGGCAGGAACTGGCTTAGCCGCTGGTCGACCCAGACATAACGCACCGCCTGCTGCCTGGCCTGCGAGGCGTCCGCCTGGGTATAAGCCGATGCGGTATAGAGGTACGCGATATCGCGGACCACGTTCTGGTCGCCATAACTGCCGAGGACCGAATAGCTGCCGACGTCGGTCGCGAACCGGTTGCCTGGTCCCAGTGCCGCAAGCGCCCATTCAGCGGCGGTGATCACCTCGGGCTCCACGGACCGTTCGGAACCGGCGACCTGATACGCCCCGGGCAACCGTTCCCAGTACGGCGGCCAGCCGTTAGCCAGCCCGTCGAACATAAGCGTGAGCACCACGACGAGCACCGCGGCGATCGCGGTTGGCGCATGCCTGCGCATGACGGCGCCGACCAGCCGACCCGCTGCCAGGGCGACAATATAGGCGGCCGGCACGAACACGAAGGTCGCCGACCGGCCAGCCACCTCGCTGCCGTTCGCGGCCGTGAGGCGGAGGGCGATGGTCACATACCAGCCCACCGATCCGATCGCCATGGCCACGACCCACGGCTGGCGGCGGTGCCAACGCCAGACCTGCCACCAGCCCACCGGTAGCAGCGCCGAAACGATGAGTACAGTCGCGTCCGACACCAGTCGGTCGGCCAGCGGTCCGGTCGCAGCAGGCGCCGCGGCTGCGTGCCCGCCAGCCAGCAGAGCCTGGAAACTTTGCAGCGAAGCGTCAGCGAACGGCTGCAGGTAGGACCATGTCTGGGGAGCGCCGAACACCAGCCAGGCGCCCGTCGCCGACGCTGAGAGCAGAGCCAGCCCGGCGCTCCAGGCCGCTGTCCCCCAGCGGGCCGTAAGCAGGGCGGCCGCGCTGATAAGGACCAGCACGGCCACGAGAACGTAGCTTGTGACGTGATGAGTCACGACCGTTACGGTGATGGCAAGCACCGCGAGGGTGAGCCAGCCAGCACGCAGCCCGGCCGTTCGCTGCTCGGCCAGCCGCCATGCGGCCAGCAAGGTCAGCCCGAGGAAGGGCAAGGCGAGCGTCTGGTAGATGAACATCGAGTCGAACGACGCGAAATGCGAATTACTGGCGTAACAGAGCATGGCCACGCCGGCAATGCGGTGCGAGCCGCTAATTTCGCGGAATAGCAAGTACAGCACGAGGACAAATAGCAGATGAGCGACTCCCGCGATGATCAGGCCGGACGTGAAGATCGAAAGGCCGGTGACGGAAACGAGAGCTGAGGTGACTTCTTCCAGGCCAGGATAGTGCGGGCTGATCGGCAGCAGGTAGTTGATGCCGGACAGCCTGCCTGTCGACAGGATATTTACCGTACTACGCCAGTGCATTAGTTCGTCAGGAAAAGTAAACGACGCCGGGCTGTAGCAGATCCAGGCCAGGTATTCGGTGACCGTCAGGGTCGCTATCAAGGAGACGGTCTCACTCGCCGTCAGGACGCGCCGCCCGAGCAGCTTGATGGCGGTCGGCACCAGGATGAGGGACTGGCCCAGCCAGTACGCGCGGTTCGCCCACGCTGAGCTGACGTGGCCGATCCGCCCGGCTGTATAGGCGGCGGCCACAAGCAGCAGGCCCGTAGCCGCGAGAATCGCCACGGCACTTACCGGCAGAGATGAACGCACCGCCGCATGCCGCCCCCGCCGATCGGGCGTTTCTTGCTTTAGTGCAGGCCACGCCGTGGTTACCGGCATCGGGGCCCGACTCTGGACGTCTTCCGGCTGGTAGCGCGCGCTTCCGGCTGAGGCAGCAGTGAATCGCCCGCTCAACGCCGCCGTCTGTCTGTCATCGGGAGCCAAACGCAAAATCTGCCATGGGGGTCCGGCAGCGCCGATGCCTACGTCGGTGCCCTGCTGGGACGACGAAAGCACGTCCTCACCAGGGAACGTCATGAGGTCCGGGTATCCCGCAGGCGGCCCCGAACCCTCGAACTCTGCATCAGGCATGAGACTGGCAGAGGCTGGGTGCCGCTGTCGCGCACCACCTCTACGACCTCGGAAGCGACGACGTCCAGCGCCCGCTGCGACAGAACCTTATTGTCTGGCTCACCTTAACCTCCCCAGCCAGCGGGCAATGCCACCCAACCTACCCCGTATGCACATAAACCGTTGCCAGAACCCAAATCTGCACAGAACCGGCAGCGCTCCGATCTCACAAGGCGTGCCTCCAGCAGCTCCGTCAGCCGTTGCCGCCGCATTTCCTAACGATCGATGGGAGTCATCGCCGGGCCTCGACCTTGGTCCTGAACTGTGCGTATGCTTCCCTGCCCGCGTCGCGCAGGCGCACGGCCTTATCCGTGGCGGAAGCTCTCGCCGGAGCGGGCAGGTGCCACGCCTGGCGGATCGCGGCACTCAGGCGGGCAGCCCAGTCCGGCGCGTCAAGCTGGACGACGAAACAGGCCTCGGGGAACAGGGACTGGAGTCCGCCGAACTTCGCCTGGTAATAGGAGGACTTGCTCAGGCATACCGCGGGGACGCCCTGCGCGAGGCCGAATACGCCCGCGTGGTAACTTCCCGTCACGATGGCCCGGCAGTCGGCGCTGGCCGTGATCAGTTCCTCCGGGGACGCGATGTCGTCCAAGGTGAGGCCGTTCTGGCCGTGGTCCGGCTGGAGTATCGCGCGAAGCACGCCGACATCGGCATCAGCCGCGTACCGTGACACCGGCAGCCCGACGATTGGCGCCTGGAGCGAGGCAGCCGCTTTGAGCACCTGGGCACCGATCGCCGCAGCCGTCACGGGCTTAACACCCGCGTAACCAGAAACGCGAAGGCTAACCCCCAGGGCGCCACCGTTGGCCACTGTGTGACCTTTGATCAACTCCAGTGCGTCATCGCCCGTCACCGTCACGGCGTCCGGCGACACGTCAAGGGACTGCACTAGGTCCCAGCCGATGGCGTCTTCACGCAAGCCGACGACCTCAAGCCGCGGCAGGACGGCAGTCGCCTGCGCACGCAACGCACACCGGCTTACCGGTCCGATGCCCTGCCCGAACATGGCGGTCGGCTTGCCGAGGCGCTGCGCCAGGGACAGCAGGCTCAGCACGCCCGCCGCATGCCACCACCATGAATCAGTCACATACCCGCCGCCGCTGGCCACGACGAGGTCGGCCGCCATCACGGCCTGGATCGCCGTACCAGGCTGCCCCCGCAGCTCACCAGGATCTCGCTTAACCCGGGCCATGCGCGGGCCACCGAGACGGCCAGCGAAGTACGGCGCCGTCACCTTCCATACCTGCTCAGCGGCCAGGAGGTGCCTGCGCGGGAGCAGGTCGGACAGGGGCAGGTCGGCCAGGGTCTGCGAAATGGCAATGACACCTGGGCAATAGCGCGCAAGGACGCTGGGCTCATGTGCGATAACCATGATCTCGGCAGCAGGCCATTGCTGCTGCAATCGCGACACGCACGATTGCAGCATCGCCACATCACCAATGTTCAGCAGGTCATAGCCGGACTGGTCGACAAGAATGCGCACCGCTCACCTTGGATAATGAAGTCCTGCTCCGACTACCGACCATAATCGTACTGATCGTGCCCTTATCATGCAGAAATGGGATCATATCAGCTATATCGGTCACATGACCCGCGATTGGACGAAGTGACTGCTAAGTTAGTGCAGTATCAGGCTGCGCTTCCTTGTCGCCGGAGCGCCGTGGACGCGAGCAGGCGATGTCGCGAAACGTGGCGCCGCCAGACGGGAGACCGCCGGATGCGACGCATCGACCGGAAGGGTCTCCGGGCGCCTGCCTGCGTACTTGACCTGGACCTGGCGCCGGCCGGCCAGACCGGCGACGACAGCATCGCCGTCGGCGAGTACAGCACGATGTGGTGTCTGTCCCGGATGGACGGCCTGCCCCAGGAGATCTCGTTCTGGGATATCGCCGAAGACGCCACCGTCTCCCTTCGGATACTGCGCGATCACCTGCGTACCGGGACAACCAACGGCCACCGGATGAGCCCCGGGAAACCGCCGGACACAGCGGGACTGGACGCGACCGTGGTGATATGCACCCGCGACCGGCCGGCCGGACTGCGCACGACGCTGGCCAGCCTGCACCATCAGACGGACTCCGGCTTCTCGGTTCTAGTCGTGGACAACGGATCGAATCCGCCGGAGACGGCATCGATTGTCGAGAAGGCGGGTCTGTCCCGCTGTGAATACATGGTCGAGCCTCGGCCTGGGCTCGCTCGGGCCCGCAACCGGGCACTCGGCGCGGTCCGCACTGACCTGATCGCCTGGATCGACGACGACGAGATCGCGGCTGCCGACTGGGTGGGCCGGCTGAAGGAGGGCTTCGCGCACGAGTCCAGCCCGACGGTCGTATGCGGCGTGATGCTACCGGCCGAGCTCGAGTTCGAGGCGCAGGTGCGATTCGAACAGTACGGAGGGTTCAACAAGGGACGCGGCATGGCGCCCGAGGTCCTGCGAGCGGGTACCGCATCGGTGGCCAGTCCGCTCTATCCGCTGCCCACGTTCGGCCCCGGAGGTAACATGGCCTTCCGGGTCGAGGCTCTGCGCTCGGTGAACGGATTCGATCCCTGCCTGGGAGCGGGCACCCGGACGCACAGCGGAGAGGAAACCCGGGTGCTATCCTCGCTGCTGTCGTCTGGTCACGCAGTCCTGCATTGGCCCGCTGCCATTACCTGGCACACGCACCGGCGAGAGATGGCAGCGCTCCGTAAGCAGTTGTACGGATACAGCGCGGGTCTTACCGCCTTCTACGCTAGTACCATCCGCTCAAGGCCAAGGGCAGCTATAGACATCCTCCGGCTCTCTCCCTATGCTCTCCGCGACCTCAGGCGAGGCAGCGAAAATCTGCGGTCAGGCCAGCTGCCGGACGATTTTCCGGTGTATCTCCTGAAAGCAACTCGCCGCGGTCTCCTTGAGGGGGGCCTAATGTACGCCTACGAGGCGATCATGGATCGACGCCGTCAGTAAGGATCATTCCGGCGTCACTGATCTCCCAGGTAGCTTGATGATGAACAGCCAGTCTTGCCAGGAGTCAGCACGTAAGCTGAGCGCTCGAGCAACCTCGCACCCCTGCGGAGGAGCCTAGCGTGGCACAGCGTGAGCTTGAACGTTCGACCGCCCGGCGTCACAGCCATCGGCACACGACATGGATCGGCAGGCATCTAAGTCTTGTGGCCTGCACGACATTGGGAATCGTCGTCGCGTTGGTAGCCATAGTGGTAAAGGTCTCCGGTACCAGCACGCCAGCGCCGTCGCCTCGGCCAGCGCCACCGCAACCGGTGCGTTACCTCGGTGTTTACGAGCCTGGCGCGCCGAATTCGTACACTGGCGTCGAGCAGTTCGCACACGCTGTCGGCAGGCAGCCAAACCTTGTCTCCTACTACAGCGGATGGGGGGAACAGTTCCAGCAGGCATTTGCCGGGACTGCTGCTAGCCATGGCGCAACCACGATCGTGCAGATGGACCCAACAAACATTTCGCTAGCTGAAATAGCTGCCGGGGCTTATGACTACTATCTGGCATCATTTGCCAACGATGTGGCCGCGTTCCGGCGCAAGGTGGTCGTCAGCTTCGGCCATGAGATGAACGGGTACTGGGAGACGTGGGGTTATCATCATGCGTCTCCCAAAGATTTCATCGCGGCTTGGCGGCATATCGTCATCGTCTTCCGCCACCACGGCGCCTCCAATGTCACGTGGCTGTGGCAAGTAAACTCATCGAGCAGGCAGACTGGGCCAGTACACGCCTGGTGGCCAGGTTCCCGGTACGTCAATTGGGTCGGCGTCAGCGGCTACTATTATGTGCCAGGCGATAAATTTGAGAACGTCTTCGTTCCTGTGGTCACTGCGGTGCGAAAATTTAGTCAGGCTCCTTTGCTGATTGCTGAGACCGGCGTGGGACCGGAAGCTGGTCAAACACGCGGGATCACGAACCTGTTCGCCGGGATTCGTGCGCAGAACTACCTCGGGCTCGTCTGGTTCGACCAGCACAGTTTCGGCGGGCTCTACAAGGGAGAGAACTGGCGGCTGGAAGACAGCGCGGACGCGCTCACGACATTCCGGACCGCATTGAAAGGCTGAAACGGGCGTCCCGGAAATCCGATGGACTGGCATTCGTCCCGGGCGGCCAGCAATTTCCTCGTGCGGAGGCCAGATAGCATGCGGTCCCGCCTGGTGATTCTTCTCGCCCTGGTGACCGCAGCCGCTGCCGTGGCGTTCACGATCAGCCACCTCGTTTCCGCCAGCGACCCGTCCGCGTCACTGCCCGCGAACCCAGCCTCTTACCTGGGGGTGTACGAGACCGGCCCGCCTGATACCTATCAGACGGTCGCGGAATTTGCCCGGGCGGCCGGGCGGCAGCCGAACCTTGTCGGGTACTACGGCGGCTGGGGGGAACCCTTCAAGACCTCGTTCGCGCGGACCGTCCGCGATCACGGAGCGGCCACACTGCTGCAGTGGGATCCAACTGGCGTCTCGGTATCGTTGATCGCCTCGGGCGGCTATGACGGTTACCTGAGCTCGTTCGCCGACAGCATCCGCCAGTTCGGCAGCCCGGTCGTCATCGGGTTCGGGCACGAGATGAACGCCTACTGGTACTCGTGGGGCTACCAGCACACCCCGGCCGCGACGTTCGTGGCCGCATGGCGGCACATCGTGACGCTGTTCCGCGCCCGGGGCGCGGGCAATGTCACCTGGCTGTGGACCCTGCAGGCGAACGAACCCGGCACCGGCCCGGTCGCCGCCTGGTGGCCGGGCACCAGGTACGTCACGTGGGTCGGCATCGATGGCTACTACTACCGTCCGGGCGAGTCCTTCTTCAGCATCTTCGGGCCAACCATCGCTCAGGTCCGGATGTTTACCGGCCAGCCGGTGCTGCTGTCGGAGACCGCGGTGGGCCCGCAGGCCGGCCAGGCGGCCAAGATCCCGGGCTTGTTCGCCGGGATGCGCGAGTACGGCGCGCTCGGGCTCGTCTGGTTCGACATTGCCCAGCACGACGGGATCTACCACCAGGACTGGCACGTGGAGGATAACCCCGCCGCCGCGACCGCGTTCCGCCGCGCCGCCGCCGGACTGACCCTAGCCCGTCCCTAACGGGTGGCGTGACTTCAAGCCTGGAGCGGGCTCGGCGCGGTGAACTCCACGCGCAGCACCGCCTGGCCGTCAGGCCGCGCCACGGACACCGTCCTGGCCGGCCGGAAGCTGGTATCGAGCCCGCTCAGCACCGAGCGCAGCGACCGCGCGTAACCGGCCTGCGTCAGGCCGCCCGCCGGGCTCGTCGTGCGCAGATCGGCGTAGCGGAGCGGGACCCCCGCGCTCACGCCCGGGCCGGCGTTGCCGAACCCCACGACGCTGACCGGCAACTGCCGGGACAGGGCGGTGAGGGCAGACAGCAGGCGCAGGTCGACCAGGCCCCCGGTGAGCTGGGATCGGGCGGACGCCTGGACGGCGATCCGCCGGTCGGCCAGCAGCCTGGCGCCGGCCGCCCTGGCGGCGGCCATGTCACCGGCCAGCGCGGTCTGGTACGCGACGGCTCCATGCGAGGCAACGACCCGGACGGTGATGCCCGCGGGCCCGGAGCCGAAAGACGCCAGGACGGCCGGGGCCCAGGCCCGGTCGAGGCTGGTACCGAACAACGCCCGGACGGCGCCCGTCTCGACGACAACGGCGGAGCTGCGCGGATCGCTGGAAATCGGCCCGAGTACGAGCAGGTCGCGGGCCGGGAGCCCGCGTGCCTCGAGCGCCGCGCACATCACCTGATCGCAGGACACCGGCACGCCCCGCCTTACCTGCTGGGCGACCCAGGCGGCCGCCTGCCCGCGGGCCGCCGCCTCGGGGCCGGCCGCGGTGGAGCTGGGCGCCCGCGTTCCGGTGAAATGCCTGACCGCCCCGACGGTCAGCGACCCGATGACCAGGGCAGGGATGACGATCAGGGCAGCCAGCCCGGCGCCCAGCCAGCTGGCGGACTCCGGATCGACATCGGGCGCGACATCGGGTGTGGCTTCGGGCGCGACGCCGGGCGCGGCTTCCGGGGACTTACCGGCGGTCCCGATCCACTCGGTGACCTCGTCCTCGGTGAGGGGGCCGGCGTTGGCGGCGCGTGGCCGCTCCTGCGCCGCGTCGGCAGAACCGACCCGGCCGTCACCGCGCGAGTCGGGCAGGCTGGTGCCGCCGAGGGCGTTCCTGCTCCGGACCGTGGGGGTGGTTACCTCGCCACTAGCGGGCCTGTCCTGTTCACCGGCCGCCGCCACCGAACGCTCGGCGGTGACCCTGTCGCCGCCCTTGTCTGCCATGCCGGTCAACCCCCCAGCGGGACGCATGCCGGACGATGCGAACC
>DAIOWL010000018.1:0-19962 GCA_036758545.1 Streptosporangiaceae bacterium
GGGCGGCTGCGCGGATTGTCCACACCAGCCATTTTATGGTGCCGACACGTGGAGGTAGACCAGCATGACGAATGCGACCAGCAGATATGTCCCGCCAGCGGAGAAGCGGCGCATCATCGAGGATGCGTTTCTGGCATTCCGTCCCGACGTGGCCGACCGATACCCGCGGCCAGAGGCGCCGGGGCCGCCAGGAGCCCAGCAGGCCCTCGCGGACCTAGCGGCCGCCACCAACATCCCGCGGCTGGTTAAGCAGCGTCGTCTGATCGATGGGCTACGGCTTAGCTCAGCGGAGCACCGCGCCGACTTCGACGACCAGGCTCGGGACGTCCTCGCCTCCACGTTGGAGCAAGACCTGCCCGACGACATCCGCCAGAGCCTGGCCGACCTGGCCAAGCGTCGGCAGGACGAGGCGGCGGCACCGGGCGAACCACGGCTCCAGCCGCGGCACTCGCAGTGGATGCAGGGCACGAACGACATCTTCCGATTCACCACGCATGAGCAGACTTTTGAGGCATGCAACGATGAGCAAGTGGCGGACAAGGCCACGCCCGACGGGCAGTTCGTCTCGAGTCGGCTCATCATCGCCCAGTTCTGGAGCAACCTGCCGCCGGCCGCCTTCCGTACGTACGTCGACCCGCGGAACTGGCCGCACTGCAGCCCGTTCTGGAGAGCCATGCAGCCGTTGGGGCCGATCGTGCAGACGGCGGACGGTTATGACGGGGACTTCGCCGAGACGGTCAACATCATCACCGAGACGTTGACCGTGCCGCTTCACATCGGCTTTCGGGTACTTCCCGACCAGTCCCGGGTGTGGACCCGCTTCAACATCTCTCGCGCCTTCTACGACCAGTTCCCTGACATTGAGGTCGACGTGGATACCGGGACCGTTTCGGCGGAGTCGGTACCGGGCGGACCCGCGCCAACGCGAGTGCGGGCGACCAAGTACCTGCACTGGCGCGATCCCGACCGTCTCGATCTGACGAATCTGTCCTGCGACCTCGGGTGGTCCGACCTGATGATGGAGATGGCCGACGGATGTGCCCAGGGGTTCCCGACGGACGGCGGGCAGGCGGGAAGAACCGTAACGGGCAGTGCGAAGACGTCGGCAGGCGCCCCCGTCAGCCAGCTCGTCGAATCTGTCACGACCCAATGCCAGCAGGGCATCAGCGAGAACAGACCCCATCTTGAGCAGATGATAGAACGCTTCACCGGCTCATCCTGGGACGCCGGCTGGATCAACGACATGCTCGGCATGGGGCTGGTGACGGCGCGCCGGTACGGCAACATCGCCAGCGACGTCCGGCGCTTCGCGGACTCGCTGCGGGACACCGCGACGGAAAGGAGCGATCATGGCTGAGAACGACCTGGTCCGGCTCAGGCCAAGTGACCTGGCGAAGGTATGGGGCACGGCGTTCGGGCAGCTCATCGACCTGTGGCGAACGGCTCTGACGGCGGTGGCGGAGCTAGGCAGTGGCGAGCAGCCCATTCCGGGTGTCCAGTCCGACCAGTTCAGCGTGCCGTCGGCTGATGGCCGGATGCCACGCCTGACCGTCCGGAATCTGGTCGGCGAGACCTTCCGCCGGCCACTCGACGGCCAGGCCGTCAAGTTCACGCAGAAAAGCAGCGGCCCCGGTCCCATTACGGTGGAATACTCCATCGACGAGAGGTTCCGGCCCAGCCGGGGCGACACCTACATCGAGGGTGACACCTACACCGGCCAGGTTGTCGACGAGGGCGGCAAGGTAGTCGCCACGATCAGGCTGGACGCGGGCAGCTGACGACCCGTGCGCATTGCGATCCTGGGCGGAGGCATGGCCGGCCTCGCGGCCGCCTGGGCGCTGACCGATCCGTCGTCGGACTCCGCGGTCGATTCGGTCACTGTCTACCAGCGGGGATGGCGCCTGGGCGGCAAGGGGGCGAGCAGCCGGGGCAGGCATGGCCGCATCGAAGAACACGGGCTGCACGTGTGGCTCGGCTACTACGCCAACGCGTTCGGCCTGCTGCGCGAGGTGTACGACGAGCTTGACCGGCCTGGCACCGCCCCGGGCTGCCCGATCTCGTCGCTGCGGGACGCCTTCCTGCCCGCCGGGAGGGTCGGCGTCGCCGAGAACGACGACGGAAGCCGGTCACCCTGGGTGGCCACGTTCACCGGCGATGCTCCCGAGCCGGACGGCGGAGCACCGCCGCTCACCGTCGCCGGGTTCGTCGTCAGAGCGGTCCAGCTGCTGGTCGATCTGTCCTCCGCGCTGGACCGGAACGGGCAACGGCCAGCGCCCGAGGGTGTCTTCTTCAGCGCATCGGCCCGGCGACCCGGGAGCGGCGGCCTGACGCGCTATCCCTTTGCATCGGTGGCCGAGTTCGCCGAGGTAGCGCGGCAGGCCGAGTCCGCCGGGCTGGTCGCCGCGGTGACAGCGGTCGAACTGCTCGGGGCCGCCGCCCGTCCGCTGGAACCGCTGTCGTCCGTCATCGTCGAGCACCTGGACCGGCTGCACCGGGAGTGGGCCGAACGCATCCGCAGTGACCAGGCCGCCCGGCGGTTGTGGCAGACGGCCGGGCTGGTGCTGACCTGCGCACGGGGCGCGGCCAGGGACGGCCTGCTCACCGACCCGGACGGCTTCGCGGCCATCGACCACCTGGATTTCCGCGAGTGGCTGGCCGGCCACGGCGCCGCGCCGGAGACGCTCGGCTCCCCGCTCGTGCGCGGGATGTACGACCTGGTGTTCGCCTACGAGGGCGGCGACACCGACCGTCCCCGGTTCGCGGCCGGGCTCGGCCTCTTCCTGGCCTCGAAGCTGTTCTTCGAGTACCGCGGGTCTATCTTCTGGAAGATGCGGGCCGGCATGGGCGAGGTGGTGTTCGCCCCGCTGTACCAGGCGCTGCGCGGGCGCGGCGTCAGGTTCGAGTTCTTCAGCCGGGTCGACCGGCTCCACCTGTCGGCCGACCGGAGGTCGATCGCGGCGGTGACACTGGGCCGCCAGGCCCGGCTCGCAGCCGGCGTCGCGGCCTACGACCCGCTGGTCACCGTGCGCGGCCTGCCGTGTTTTCCCGCGCGACCCCGGCGGGAGCAGCTGTCCGCGGAGCCCGGCACCGACCTGGAGTCGCACTGGGCGGATCGCCGCGGCGAGGAACTCAGGACACTGACCGCCGGCACGGACTTCGACGTGGTCATCCTGGCGACGTCGCTCGGCATGGTGCCGCACATCGGCGCGGAGATCCTCGCCGACTCACCGCGATGGCGGCGAATGGTCAGCAATGTCCCCACGGTGGCCACCCAGGCGGCGCAGCTATGGTTCCGCTACGCGGACGCCGACCTCGGCGCGCCGCACGGCTCCCCGACCATCAGCGGCTTCGCGGCACCGTTCCAGACTTACGCGTCAATGGGACACCTGCTGGAACACGAGGAGTGGCCAGAAGACGGTCGGCCGCAGGCCGTCGCGTACCTGTGCGGCCCGCTGGCCGACGAAGCCGCCCGGCAACCCGGCGAGGCGGCGGCCGCGGTCCGACGCCACACGGCCGAATTCCTCGAGCGGCGCGGCGGCGATATCTGGCCGCATGCCGTCGACACGACCGGAGGCTTCCGCTGGGACGTACTCACGGGAGACGGCCGGGGCGGAGGGCAGGCACGCCTGGACGCACAGTACTGGACGGCCAACATCGATCCGTCCGACCGCTACGTCCAGTCGCCGCCGGGCAGCACGATTCACCGCCTCCGGGCAGACGAGGCGGGTTACCAGAACCTGTTCCTGGCCGGCGACTGGACCAACTGCGGCCTCAACGCCGGATGCATCGAGGCGGCCGTGCTGAGCGGCCTGCAGGCGGCCAACGCCGTGCGGGGACGGCCGCTGCTGGCCGGGATCGCCGGCTCATGGTACGGGCTGGGGACGGCAGGCAGCGCCGCCACGGCTCCGGCGGGCGGCGAGCGATGAACCAGGGAGACGCTGATGACCGGGTGGGACCACAGCGGCCGGGCACGTTCGGTCCATTCCAGGCCCTGACCGCGCTCACCGACGTCCAGCGCCTCGGGCTCGACGCAGCGACCGAGGTCGTCAGGGGGTTCGCCGATCTCCTCGACAGCCAGCCGCCGGGCACGCCGAGCCCGGACCCGGCAGGTGACGAGAAGCTGGCCACCGGCGAGGAGCCGGCGAACGGGCACGAACCAGACGTGGCTCAGCTCCGGGTCATCGTCGCGCGGGCGCTCGACCTGTACTCCGATCTGGTCCGGCGCTCGTTCGAAGGCTACGCCGACCTCATGGACCAGACGCTGCGGTCCCGCGGTGTGCAGCTCGATTCCGGCCCGGGCGGCCTCTTGACGCTCCAGGGCGCCGCGGGTGTCCGGGCGACCGCAACGGTATGGATGCACAACACGACGGCGCAGCCGGCGTCGGCCGAACCACGCCTTACCAGCCTCGCCTCCCACGACGGGCGGACGGTGCCGGCCTCAGCCGCCCGCTTCCAGCCGGCCGTGCTGACGATCGGGCCCGGCGCCAGCACATCGGCGACGGTAGAGGTAGCCCTCGGCCACGTCCTGCCCGGCGTGTACCACGGCCACGTCCTGGCCCGCGGGCTGCCGGACGTTGCCCTGCCGGTCCGCCTCCTGGTACGCGCCGGGAACGGCCGGCCGTGACCGGATCCGCCGGGCCGCCCGACGTCGAGGCGGTGCTCGGCCAGTACTCGAGTCTCACTCGCGACGCCATGCAGCGTTACCTGCGCGGCCGGGCGCCCGGCCGGTACCTCTATGACCTCGTGCGGGACTATCCCTCCCGGACCGGAAAGGGCATCCGCCCGTCCCTGCTGCTGGCCACCTGCCAGGCTTTCGGCGGGTCGATCGACCAGGCACTGGGTCCCGCGGTCGCCATCGAGCTGGCCCACAACGCGTTCCTTATCCACGACGACATCGAGGACAGCAGCCTTCAGCGGCGCGGGCGGCCGGCGCTGCATCGCGAGCACGGCACGCCGATCGCCATCAACGTGGGAGACGCCCTGGCGGTGCTGGCCATGCAGCCGCTGCGGGACAGCAACTCACTCGGTACCAGGCTGTCCCAGCGGGTGTCCGACGAGTTCGTGCACATGCTCACCCGCACGATCGAGGGCCAGGCCACCGAACTCGGCTGGCGAGCAGACAACATCGTGGACCTCGAGCCCAGCGACTATCTCGAGCTGATCGGGCAGAAGACGTGCTGGTACACGACGGTGTGGCCGCTTCGGATCGGAGCGCTGATCGGCTCGGCCGGCACGGCGCCGCTGGACGCCATCACTCGTTTCGGCTTCTACCTCGGGGCGGCCTTCCAGATCCGCGACGACATGCTCAACCTCGTCGGCGACCAGGCCGGGTACGGGAAGGATCTGCTCGGCGACATCCGGGAGGGGAAGCGGACGCTGATGCTGATCCATCTGCTCAGCCACGCTTCCGCCGACGAGCGAAGATCGCTGGTCGCGTTCCTGGCTCGCGCGGGAGCACACCCGGATGCTCCGCACGACGGTGCGCCAGATATCAATGCCGAACGAGTCCTCGAGCTGATGGTGCACCACGGCAGCCTGGAGTTCGCGTATCAATTCGGGCAGGGCGTGGCCACCGCCGCCTACGAGTCCTTCCACGACGCCTTCGCCGCCGTGCCACCGTCGGCCTCGCGGGGTTTCGTCGAGGCGCTCATCCCGTACATGCTGGCCCGGGTCTCCTGACGTCGGCCGCCCTTCTTCCGCGCCGGCCCCGCTACTGTATGTAACAGCGCCGTCGCGCCGCCTGCATCCGCACGAGAGCTCGGCGATCATGGAGGTCTCCTCCTCGCGCGCCGCACATCTGACTGCACTATGTATTCAATGATGATAATATGCATTCATGACTGCGCTCACCATCCGAGACGTGCCCGAAGACGCCGTACGCACGATGAAGATCCGCGCGGCCCAGTCCGGTCAGTCTTTGCAGGCTTACCTCCGCAGTTTGATTGAGCGCGAGGCTGCCAGACCCACCGTGGCGGAGGCTGTGGAGCAGGCCCGCAGGCAGGCGACCGCCGACATCAGCACCATTGACATCCTCGCCGCAATCGACGAGGGACGATCCGGACATTGATCGTCATCGACTGCTCGGCGATGATCGAACTGCTGGCAGCGAAGACGCGCACAGGTGATGCCATCGCTCGCCGGGTGACCGCGACGCAGACCCTGTGTGCGCCGTACGTGCTCGACGGAGAGGTCATCTCAGCGCTTCTCGGGCTCATGCGCGGACAGAAAATCTCGGACCGAGAAGCCGACGCCGCGCTCTCCAGCTACCGCGCGTTCCCCGTCGAACGGCAGGACGTGCTGCCCTTGTGGCCTCGCTTGAAGAGCCTTCATGCCAACCTGCCCGCCTACGACGCTCAATACGTCGCCTTGGCCGAAGTCCTCCGCGTCCCGTTGATCACCGCTGACGCGCGGATCAAACGCAGCGGTATAGCACGATGCGAGGTCGAAGTCTTCGACGCGCACACTTGACGGGCGGAGTTTGCGGACGGCCACGTGGCTGGTGGGGCGGGTGGGGCTCGAACCACGACCGGCGGATTATGAGAAATACGGCCCGGCGCTAGAGGCGCACTACCGGCACGGAGACCACGGAATCGTGCCGCCGATGACCCTAATTGCACCGTTGGCACGGGTGGCTCGGTCCACGAACCGGTCCACGCCTTACCATGGCGACCGCCGGCTGCGAGCTACAGAACGTTACCGCCGACAAGGGCTTGATCTGCCAGGGCCTACGGCAGGCGGGCGACGTGGTCGATCTGGACTACCCGTCGTTCTTCATCGATCGTGTAGAAGACGCGGTACCGCCCGGCCCGCAAGCGTCGCAGGTCCGGCGACCCGTAAGGGAACGACTCCGGTGGTCGTGGTTCATCGGCCAGCTGGCCGATCGTGTCCCAGAGCGCAGCGACACCGATGGGATCGTCGCGGAGGAAGCCCGCGGTCTGGTCTAGAGCTTGAATCTCCCAGTTGACCTGATAGCTCACCGGAATGGCATGCCCAGGCGGCGAAGTGGACCGACCGCATGACGTCACAACACGGCGACGTTCGGCGATCAAGGTGGAGGCGTGAGAATCGTGCATGTGATCGCGCGGCTCAGGAAGTCCACCTGGGCAGCGCCGAACTCCTCGTTGACCTGCTGCTCTTGCATCGCCTGGCGGAGTTGCTGGTACTCCTCGATGGGCACCACCACCGCTACCACCTGGCCGCTATGACGAATCACGTCGTGGGTGTCACCGGCGGGCAGTTCGCTCATGAGCGTCATGGTAACGAAGTGGACCGACAGCATGTCGTCGCAACGCGGCGACGTTCCACGATCAAGGTGCAGGCGAAGGCTGGACGCCTGCTGAGCTGGGAGCCGGTGAGCGGTTCGAAACGCTGGCCTGCCGTTTACAAGCAGTACGGCCGCGTGCACCGAACGCGCTAGCTGCACGGACGGCACGGGTCATCGCACTGATGGCTCCCACTGCGTCGCGCTTACAGCCCCGACAAGGCGCTTGCGGTGGCGCCTGGTCACAGCGTAGACGACCCTCCGGTGGGGCTACCCGTCCTTCTCGTCCCGCCAGCCGCCTGGTTCGGGATGGTAGCCGTAAGCGGCGGCCCGCACCGTTTCCTCGTCCTCCAGCCCGGAGCCGATCGCGCCCCCGACGGTGGCCAGCGAGCTGATGATCCAGGCGAGCGTTAGGTAGTCGGTGAAATCGACCGGCCGCTGCAGGGTCTGCTTCAACACGGATGTGTCGATCAGTAGTGCCGCGGCGAGCGCCGTTCCGGCGAACAGCACCAGGTAGGACACCGCCGTGGCCAGGGTGAGGGTGAGGATCGTACCCAGGTTGAACATCCGGGCCAGCTCAATCGATGTCTCCCGGTCCGGTTTCTCCCACAGGTCGTGCGCGACGATCAGCCACGCCACCAACGCGGTCAGCCCGAGCAGCATAATCACGGCGAGCCGGAGTCCACCCAGCGCATCGCCCATCTGCCAGATGGTGTTCGTGGTGAGCGCGAACGCGGCCGTGCCGAACGCGCCGACCAGTAGCTTGGACAGGCCTAGCAGGGCGCGCCCCGGGCGGTTGGCCCGGACCATCCCAGTCAGCAGCCGCACCCGGCCGGTCAGCCGCGAGGCGACGTAGCGCAGTTCCCCCGCGTCGCCCTCGCCGGTCACCCGGCGGATGGCGGCCACCCGGATTGCCAGTTCGGCCGGTGCCCAGCCGGTCGGCGGCACCCGCTCGTCAGAAGCGTCGGTGAGTAGCCGGCCCACGAGATCCGGAACGGCCGCGCGGACCCCTCGCAGCTGGCGCAGTCCCAGCGCGGGCAGGGACACCATCGCGACTCGGCGTGTGGCGGAGGCCTGCGCCACCAGCGGCACCCGCTCGGTGTGCAGCGGCAGGTCGGTCAGGCAGATCGCGACGTCCCACCGGTCGTCGGTGCGCCGGCGGGCAAGATCGTCGAGCAGCGCCTCAACGCCGCCGTCGCGGCGCGGCGCCACCTCACCCCAGCCTTCCCGGACGGTCCACCGCACGTCCGCGTCCACCTCCTCGGCGAGCCGGCCGGCCAGCTCGGCCGTGAACCTCGCGACCACCCGCGCCGGGTAGTCCGGCGGGGTTGCCACCAGACCGACGACGATCTCCGGGCGGTGCTGTTCACTGTCAGTCATCGGAACTCCTCACCGGTAGCCGGCAACAATCCCGCATCGACGTTCCCCGGTCCGGATGCACTCATGCCTCGGTGTCCCGCGGGATGCTGAATCGAAAATCGGTGAGTTAGCGGGCAGGCGGCAGCACCCGGCGGAGCGTCAGCGGAGCGGGGTTGCGGGGTGGGTGCGGACCTGGTGTCGGGCGCGTCGTTCAGGGTGACTTTCTGGCCGGAGAGGCGTTCGAGTTCGGCGATGAGCTGGCGTTTACGGCGTAGCGGGACGAGGCGGTCGTGCCAGTCGGGGCCAAGGCCGGTAAAGCGGGCGGCGGGGTCGGAGAGCAGGTGCCAGATGATGGTGAGCAGGGAGTTGCCGACCGCGACCAGGGCGCGTTTTTTGCTGCGGCGGCGGGCGATCCGCTTGTAGCGGAAGGCCAGGAAGATTCGCGACGTCATCGCCGCCGGCACACCTGCACAGCGCAAGGATCTGATCGAGGCCATGGTCGCCGAGATCTGCATCGACGGCGGCACCGTCTACCCGATTTTCCGTCTCCCACAAGACGACGAAAACCTCGCCAAAACGATCTCGACGAGGGAACAAAGAGCCACCGTTTCGCACAATGGTGGGGCGGGTGGGGCTCGAACCCACGACCGGCGGATTATGAGTCCGCTGCTCTGACCGGCTGAGCTACCGCCCCGGTGACGGGTGCACATTACCATCTGCGGGTGGCGGCCCGAGAGTCCTCGCCGGGCCGGGCGGCAGGATCTGGATCAGCTGGCGCGGGCGCTCCGGGTGCCGGTCCTGCTCGTAGGGGTAGCCGAGGGACACCTCCTCGAACCGGACGCCGTCCTGGAACATGGTCCGCGGGATGTGCAGGTGGCCGTAGACCACGGTGCGGGCGCGGAACCGGCGGTGCCAGTCGGCGGTCTGCTCGGTACCGCACCACTGCGCGAACACCGGGTAGCGAAGGATACGGGTGGGCTCGCGGGTCAGCGGGAAGTGGCTGACCAGGATCGTGGGCAGATCCGGGTCGATGGCCGCCAGCCGCGGCAGGGTCGCGTCGATCCGGGCCTGGCACCAGGCCTCCCGGCTCGGGTACGGGTCGGGGTGCAGGTGCCGCTCGTCGGTGCCGATCACGCCGGTCCGGTAGGCCAGGTCCAGCGCTTCGGCCTTGGTGCTGGTGCCGTCCGGGCGGAACGTGTAGTCGTACAGCAGGAACAGCGGAACGATCACCGCGGGTCCCCCGGCGCCCGTCCACACCGGGTAGGGGTCCTCCGGCGTGATCACGCCGAGCTCACGGCATAGCGCCACGAGATGCTGGTAGCGCGCCTCGCCGCGCAGCTTGACCGGGTCGCGGGGGTGTGCCCACAGGTCGTGGTTGCCGGGCACCCAGACGACGGTGCCGTAACGGGACCGGAGCGTAGCCAGCGTCCACTCGATGTCCTCGACCTTCTCGGCCAGGTCGCCGGCCACCAGCAGCCAGTCGTCCGGCGACCCGGACGGCAGGTCCGCCACCCACCGCCGGTTCCTCGGGTGGGATACGTGCAGGTCGCTGACTGCCAGCAGCCGGCCCGGTGTCACGAAGCCTGATCGTCAGGGCTCGGCGACTCCCCGCTCAGGGACACCAGCAGGTCGTTGAGACGGCCCACGAAGGCGGCGGGCTCCTCGATCCGCGCGCCGAGGGTGAGCACGGCCTGGTCGAACAGCACCTGGGCCCATTCGGCCAGGTGCGGGTCGGCGGGCTCGTGGTTGAGCCGCCGGACCAGCGGGTGCTGCGGGTTGATCTCGAGCACCGGCTGGCTGGGCAGGCCTGAGCCGCGCAGCCGCCGGGCCAGGTTGATGTCGATCTCGGGCTCGTTGGCCACGATGCAGGCCGGCGAGGTGGTCAGGCGGCTGCTCACCCGGACGTCGTAGGCCCGCTCCCCCAGGGCTTCCTTCAGGCGGCCCACCAGCCCGGCGAGCTCGGCGCTGGCCTGCTTCTTGGCCTCCGCTTCGGCCTCGTCCTCGAGCTCGGACAGGTCACCGCTGCCCTGGGCGACCGACTGCAGGCGCTTGCCGTCGAACTCGCGCAGGCTGGCCACCACCCAGTTGTCGATGCCCTCGCCGTCGCCAAGCAGCAGGACCTCGATGCCCTTCTTCCTGAACGCCTCCAGGTGCGGGCTGGCCTTGGCCGCGGCCAGGCCCGGCGCCAGCAGGTAGTAGATGTGCTGCTGGCCCTCCTTCATCCGGCTCACGTAGTCGGCCAGCGAGACGTCCGGCTCGTCCGAGGCCGACCTGGTCGAGGTGAAGCGCAGCAGCCGGGCGATCTCGTCCCGGTTGCCGAAGTCCTCGGGCAGGCCCTCCTTGAGAACGGCTCCGAACTCCTTCCAGAACGCGGCGTACTTCTCTGGCTCCTTCTCCGCGATGTCGGCGAGCAGCCGCAGCACCTTCTTGGTCGCGTTGGACCGGATGTTGTCCACCACGCGGCTGCCCTGCAGCAGCTCGCGGGAGACGTTCAGCGGCAGGTCGGCGGAGTCGATCACGCCGCGGACGAACCGCAGGTACTGCGGCATCAGCTGGCCGGAGTCCTCCAGCACGAAGACCCGCCTGATGTGCAGCTTGATGCCCCGGCCGGCCTGAGGGATCCACAGGTCGAAGGGTGCCCGGGACGGGATGAACAGCAGCAGCGTGTACTCGTAGGTGCCCTCGATCTTGCTGTGCACCCAGGCCAGCGGCTCGCTGAAGTCGCCGGTGACGTGCTGGTAGAAGTCCTTGTAGTCCTGCTCGCTGAGCTCGCTCTTGGGGCGTGCCCACAGCGCCGAGGCCTGGTTGACCGGAGCATCTTCAGCCGGGGCTTCCTGGCCCTCCGCAGGCTCCGGCGGCATCACGATGGGCAGGCTGATGTGGTCGGAGTATTTCTTGATGATGGAGCGCAGCCGGTAGTCGCTGAGCAGGTCGTCCTCGTCCGCGCGCAGGTGCAGCACGACCGTGGTGCCGCGGTCCGGCTGCTCGACGGCCTCCAGCGTGTACGAGCCCCGGCCGTCCGACTCCCAGCGGACGCCCTCGGCGGCGGTCAGGCCGGAGCGCCGGGTGGTCAGCGTGACCCGGTCGGCCACGATGAACGCGGAGTAGAAGCCGACCCCGAACTGGCCGATGAGCGACGCGTCCTGGCGCTGGTCACCGGTCAGGGCCGCGAGGAACTCCCTGGTCCCCGACTTGGCGATGGTCCCGATGTGCTCGATGACCTCCTGGCGGCTCATACCGATGCCGTTGTCGGCCACGGTGATCGTCCGGGCGTCTTTGTCGAAGCTGACCCGGATCCGCAGCGGGCCTTCGGCCTCGGGCAGCTCGGACTTCGAGAGGAGCTCGAGCCGAAGCCTGTCGATAGCGTCCGAGGCGTTCGAGATCAGCTCGCGGAGGAAGATCTCCTTGTTGCTGTACAGGGAATGCACCATGAGGTCCAGGATCTGGACCACTTCGGCCTGGAAACTAAAGCTTTCGTGCTCTGTCTGCGTGCTCACGGCAGGAACTTTAGATCAGATCGAGGGACTGAGGAAACTAGCCGAACGGTCTGGGTGTTAGCCTGTCCGGATGCCGCGGACGTTCCCGCCGGGTTTCCGCTGGGGGGTGGCCACCTCGGGCCATCAGACCGAAGGCGGCAACACGTGCAGCGATACCTGGTTCCTGGAGAACGTGCGCCCGACGGCGTTCCGTGAGCCGTCCGGCCTGGCCTGCAACAGCTACGAGCTCTGGCGGGACGACGTCGGCCTGGTTGCCGGGCTCGGCCTTGACGCCTACCGGTTCTCCGTCGAGTGGGCCAGGGTCGAGCCGGCCGAGGGCGAGTTCTCGGCGGAGGCCCTGGCGCACTACCGCGCGATCGTGGATTACTGTGTCGCGGCCGGGATCGCGCCGGTGGTCACCTACAACCATTTCACCGCGCCGCACTGGTTCGCCAAGCGCGGCGGGTGGCTCGACCCGCAGGCTCCGGGACTGTTCGCCCGGTACTGCGGCGTCGTGGCCGAGAACCTCGGTGACGGCCCGGCCTGGGCCGTCACGCTCAACGAGCCGAACCTCCCCCGGCTGCTGAGCTGGTTCGACATCCCCGCCGCAGCGCGCGACCTGGAGCGGGCCACCCTGGCTGCCGCGAGCGCGGCGGCACGGGTACCGCGGTACCGGGCCGCCAACCTGGTGCTCCGGGAGGAGATGGATGCCATCGCGGACGGGATGGCGGCCGGGCACCGGGCGGCGCGGGAGGCCATCAAGGCCCGGCGACCCGGGCTTCCGGTAGGCCTCAGCCTGGCGATCGTGGACGACCAGGTGGTGGGCGACGACGCATCGGTCCGGGACCGCAAGCGCGCCGAGGTATACGGCATGTGGCTCAACCTGGCGCGGGACGATGACTTCGTGGGAGTGCAGAACTACGAGCGCGTTCGGTACGACGGCCGCGGGCCCGTGCCTCCGCCACCCGGGGCCGAGCTGAACCAGCTGGGCTCGTCGGATATCTACCCGCTGTCGCTGGCCGGGGCGGTCCGCTATGCGCACGCCGCGGCCGGGGTCCCGGTGCTGGTGACCGAGCACGGGCTCGGGCACCGCGACGACGCCCTGCGGGCGGCGCTCATCGGTCCGGCCCTGGCCGGACTGCTCGACGTCATCGAAGACGGCGTGCCGGTGCTCGGCTACCTGCACTGGTCGCTGCTCGACAACTTCGAGTGGATCTTCGGTTACGACGTGAGGTTCGGGCTGCACGAGGTGGACCGGGCCACGTTCGCGCGCACGCCCAAGCCCAGCGCGGCCGTCTACGCGGCCATCGCACGCAGCCACGGAGGGTCGCTATGAGCCCAGAGCTGATGCCCGCCGCGTTCATCGGCCACGGCAACCCGATGAACGCGCTGGAGACCAACCGGTACACCCAGGCCTGGCACGCCTTCGGCCGGGCCGTGCCGCGGCCGCGGGCGATCCTGGTGGTGTCCGCGCACTGGTACATCAACGCGACGGCGGTGACGGCCATGCCGCGGCCGCGCACCATCCACGACTTCTACGGCTTCCCGCCCGAGCTGTTCGCCGTCCAGTACCCCGCGCCGGGGCTGCCCGAGCTCGCCGCCGAGATCAGCGACGCGGTCCACCCGACCTGGGTGGGCGCCGACATCGATTCGTGGGGCATCGACCACGGCACCTGGTCGGTCCTGGTGCACGCCTTCCCCGACGCCGACCTCCCGGTCGTGCAGCTGTCCATCAACGCCGACAAGGACTTCGACTACCACCTGGACCTCGGCGCCCGGCTGGCCAGCCTGCGGCGTAGCGGCGTACTGGTCGTGGCCAGCGGGAACGTCGTGCACAACCTGCGCGGGATGAGCTGGGATCTCGCCGACTCCGGCTACGACTGGGCGCAGCGGTTCGACGAGGAGGCCAAGGCGCGGATGCTCGACGACCCGGTCGCGGTCACCCGGCTGGACGGGCACCGTGACTTCCGGAACGCGGTGCCGACGCCCGACCACTTCCTGCCGCTGCTGTACCTGGCCGGCCTGGCCAGCGCGGGCGGGGAAGGCGCCGGCATCCTGGTCGACGGGTACACCTACGGCTCGCTGTCGATGACCGCCTACACGATCGGGATGGCCTGCCCCGAGGCCTCCGGCGAGGCCGTAGGGCCGCCTGGGCCGACGCCGGCCGTCCCGCCAGACGCGAGCAACATCTAGAGATCCTCATCGAGCCGCGCCCGCCGCGGCGTGACGCCTAGGGAGCGAGGGCCGGGCGGGTGGGGCGGGTGGGGCGTGAGGTCAGACTGGGGGGAGGTGCACGCTGATTACGGCGGAGCGACCGCCGCGCACGATGGCGAGCGCGTCCTCAAGCACCTGGGGCAGTTGCCCGGGGTCGGACACCGTGACCCCGTAGGCGCCGGCCGCCCGGGCCACGCCGGGCAGATCGACCTCGGGCTCGAAGCTGGTGCCGAAATCCCCGGCCGCCGCGGCGGCGCCGTCGGGGTGCACCAGCAGGGTGGAGAACCTGGGCGCCGCCCAGCCTCGGTTGTCGTAGATGACGGTCAGCGCGGGCGTGCCGTACCGGCGCGCCACCCACTGCGCGGAAGACGGCACGCCGAACAGGTAGCAGCCGTCCCCGACCAGGCTGACGACGGTCCGGCCGGGCGCCGCGAGCTTGGCGCCGACGGTCGCGCCGCCCGCCCAGCCCAGCGCGGCGCCGCCATGGTGGATCACGGACCCGGGGCGGTTCGGCCGCAGGTGCTCGGCGACGATCTTGCTGTTCGTCACGACTTCGGTCAGGACCAGGGCGTCCTCGTCTTCCAGCAGGCGCCGGACGCACGCGGTGAGGTATTCACCGGTAATCGCGCCGTCGTCGCGGGGATGCTCGCGCCCGGCCCGTTCGGCCTGTTCTTGTTGGTGGGCACGGGCCGCCGCCTCGCGCCTGGCCCCGACCACGGCCGGGTCGGCAAGGTCATGATCCCGAACGAACCGGGCGATCTGCCCCACCGCCACCCGCGCGCTGGCCGCGGCGAAGCGCCGGGCCGGCACGTGCCACATGTTCATCGAGGGCTTCAGCGGGTCGACGTCGACGCAGTAGATGGCGGCCCCGGCGGACGGCCGGTTCACCGAACCGATCCACGGCACGTCGCTGTCGATGACCAGGATCACGTCGGCCTGCGCCAGGACCGGGTTCTGCGCCACGGTGTGGTACTGGAAGCCGGCGTGCAGCTCATGGTCGGCCGGGAAGTTCACGTGGTAGGCCATCGACTCGAGCACGCGGATGGCCAGCAGCTCGCACAGCTCGACGAGCTCCGGGACCGCGGCCGGATCCCGGCCCAGGTACGACGTCACGACCAGCGGGTGCTGTGCACCGGCGAGGGCGGCCGCGATCTCGGCGGTGACCTCATCGGCGAGCGCCGCGGGCGCGACCGGCCCGAAGGCCGCCCGGTCGACGTCATACGGCTGCAGCGGCTCTTCCATCACCTCGCGCGCGGCGATCAGGTACACCGGGCCCGCGGGCTCGCTGCGGGCGATCTGCATGGCGCGCTGCACGAGCTGCTTGACGTTGCGGCCGGTGCGGACCTCGTTGTCGTACTTGACGTAGTTGCGCAGGATGCCGCGCTGGTCGCGGACGTCCTGGATCCAGTGGATGAACTCGTTCCGGCCGCCCGGCAGCTCGCCCTCGAGAGTGAACGGGGCCGCGCCCGCGAAGATGAGGACGGGAACGCGGCCGCGCATCGCGTTGCTCACGCCGCCGCTGAGGTTCTGCGTGCCCACGTCGACGTGGACGATCACGGCCTGCGGCTCGCCGGTCACCATCGCGTAGGCGTGCGCCGCCGACAGCGCCACGGTCTCATGCGGGCACACGATGAGCTGCGGGAACTGGTCCTCGCGACCGTCGGCCTTAGCCTGCGCGAACGCCTCGATCAGGCCCGGGTGGTCGCTGCCGAGGTTGGCGAAGACATACTTGACCCCGGCCTCCGCCAGGGCTTCGAGAAATGCTGTGCTGGTCGTGTAGGAGCCAGCAGTCACGTATCAGTACCGTCCGGCGGTCTGCATCGACATGGCGTGCTCGACCAGGGTGACCAGGGTCGCCTTGGTCGACTCGCGGTTCCGCGCGTCGCACGGTATGACCGGGACGTCCGGCGAGATCGCCAGCGCCTCGCTCACGTCCCTCGACCGGTGCGGGAACTGGCCGTGGAACCCGTTGATGCCGATCACGAACGGTAGCCCGGAAGCCTCGAAGTAGTCGACCGCGGGGAAGGAGTCGGCCAGGCGCCGGGTGTCCACCAGGACAACCGCCCCGATCGCGCCCTGGATCAGGTCGTCCCACATGAACCAGAACCGGTGCTGTCCCGGCGTCCCGAACATATAGAGAACGAGGTCCTTGTCCAGCGTGATCCGGCCGAAGTCCATCGCCACCGTGGTCGTCGACTTGTCCGGCACGTGCGACAGGTCGTCGACGTCCGTGCTGGCCACGGTCATGACGGCTTCGGTCGTCAGCGGGGTGATCTCCGACACCGAGCCCACGAATGTCGTCTTGCCTACGCCGAATCCGCCTGCCACCACGATCTTGACCGACGTCATGGCGGGCGCGTCGGCCCTGGGCTGGGCGACGCTAGATCTTACGGAGTCCACTAAGCACCCTTTCGAGCAAGTTGAGGTCCGGACGGCCCTCAGAATCATCGCGCTGATGGATGCGGACGAGCCCGTCCGCACTCATGTCGGCGATGAGAATCCTGGCCACGCCGAGCGGTAGCCGGAGCACCGCTGACACCTCGGCCACCGACCTCCAGTCCCGGCAAAACTGGAGGATCGCCTGGCATTCCGGCGCCAGCACAGACAGATCGCGGGGCTCGAGCACGGTCGCCGTGACCAGAGCCTCAATGGCGAGCTGGTACCTCGGCTGGGTCCGGCCTCCGGTAACCGTATACGGCCGGACAAGCCTGGTAGAACCATCGTCTTCATTCCCGAAGCCGAAGCCAGAACGTCCTGGTCCCGGCCCCTCATCCCATAGACCGGCCCGTCCCTGCCAGGAGCCGGGCAAGCCCACGAACGGGGACTGACTGTCACCTCGCCCTTGGCCCGCCACTGATACCTCCGGTCACCGTCGTCCATCACCGGGGATGGCTGCTTGCATGATGCCGCGGGTCGCCGGCGTGAGGACCCGGCCGGCCCGCTCGACCAGCAGGGTCATCTCGTAGGCTACGAGCCCGAGATCACAGGTGGACGCGGCGAGGACAGCAAGGCTCGAGCCGTTGCTGATCGCCATGATCACCAGCACACCCCGCTGCATCTCCACTACAGTCTGCACTACCGCGCCGCCCTCGAACACCCGCGACGCGCCCTGGGTCAGGCTGGTCAGTCCCGAGGTCACCGCGGCCAGCTGATCGGCTCGCTCCTGCGGGAAGCCGGCGCTGAACGCCAGCGGCAGGCCGTCCGAGGACACCACCACGGCGTGTGCCACATCGGGCACTCGCTCCACGAAGTTGGTGATCAGCCAGTTAAGATCCTGCGCTGGGCGCCCTGGCGTGCTCATCCGCACTCCTCTCGTCGCCCGTTCATACAGGTCCCTCCTCGTCTCGCTGTACCTAGGCCTTGAGCTTTCATCGGGTGCTACGGCTCCTCGGTCTGGGGTGCGGCGGCGCGACCCTCGCGCACGCCTCGCTGGAAGCTGGACATGCGGGAGCGGACATCGTCCGCCGACCTGGCGGGCGCTTCGGCTGCCGCATCCTGGCTCCCTGTACCGCCGCTGCCGACGGAGCCTGGCACGAGGTTAGCCCTCGGAACCCGTCTGGGCAGCCCTGCCTGAGTAGTTTCTCCTGCCGCGGGCGACGCGACCACCTGAGCCGCACGCCAGCCCTCGTCCGCAGGCGACGTCCACGCCGCCTGGCTGGCAGGCGGCTGGGCCGCACTGCTCAGAGCCCGCTGCGGGCCGGTCATGGTCGTCCCGCTGCGCCGGAACCAGTCGGACTCCAGCGAGTCGAAGATCGGCAGCCGCTGCGGCCCGGCCGCCGGGACGGTCACCTGGCCGTCGGCCTGCTCACCTGGACCAGGGCCAGCGGCGCCGTTCGTCGCGCTGCCCGCGCTCGGGCCGTCGCTGCCGTGGATGTTCTGGCTGCCGACGGGGAACTGCGGGCCCTGCGGCGGCGACTGGGCCGCTCCGCCGAAGGCAGGGAGCCTGCTCGGGCCGCCGGCCGCCGCGGCCGACGGCTCGACGTCATCCCGTTGATCCCTGGGACCGCCGGCCGCCTTGCCGTTGCCGTTGCGGACCGGCAGCGCCTGGGTCGGCGGCCCGTCCTGGTGATTCGGGGTGGCCTGGCCGTTGCCCAGGTCCCAGCCGTTGCCGGCCGGCTCCCAGTTGTTGCCGGCCGGGGTGCCCTCGACGGCGGGCTTGGCCGGCTGATCGGCTGCGCCCGCAGCGGGCGCGCCGATACCAGGGGCGCCGGTACCGGGCCCAGCCGGACTCGCGGGGGTGCCTGGTGCGTCCGCCCCGGGGGTGAACGACGGCGCTGCGGGAACAGTGGGTGCCGAGGGGCCCGAAGACGCGGACGGCGAGAACCTCGGGATCCTCGCGGCCGAGGTCGCCTGTGAGGCCGCCGACGAACCCTGGGCCGGGATCGTCGCGGTCGGCGCGGACAGTGACGGGGTCGGCCCGTAGTCGTCCGCCTCGAACCGGCGGAGCCGGCCGAGCGGCGGTGCGACCTCGGGCGCCGCTACCGTGTCCGGCAGCCAGATCAGCGCGGTCAGGCCGCCGGCCTGAGCGTGCCGCAGCCGGACCCGGACACCGTGCCTGGCGGCCAGGCGGCCGACCACGAACAGGCCCATTCGCCGGGACACGGCCACGTCGACCACAGGCGGGTTGTCCAGCCGCCAGTTGGCGTGCGACATCTCCTGGTCGGAGATGCCCACTCCGTTGTCGGTGATGTCGAGCAGCACGCCGCCGCTGGACAGCGGCTGGCCGGACACGTACACCTGGGTGTCCTCCGGGGAGAACGTGGTCGCGTTCTCCACGATCTCCGCGACCAGGTGCACCACGTCGTTGACGGCCTGGCCGACCACCACGATCCCGGGCTGGACGTTGAGGACGACCCGCTCGTACTGCTCGATCTCGGAGATGGCGGCGCGCAGCACGTCGACAAGCGGCACCGGCTGGCTCCACCGCCTGGTGACCTCGTGGCCCGCCAGGACCAGCAGGTTCTCGGAGTTGCGGCGCATGCGGGTGGCCAGGTGGTCCAGCCGGAACAGGCTGGACAGCCGGCCGGAGTCCTGCTCGCTCTGCTCCAGCGAGTCGATCAGCGACAGCTGCCGCTCGATCAGCGACTGGCTGCGCCGGGACAGGTTGATGAACATGGCGTTCAGGTTGCCGCGCAGCATGGCCTCGTCGGCCGCCAGCCGGACCGCCTCGCGGTGGACCTGGTCAAAGGCCCGCGCGACTTCACCGATCTCGTCGGTGGAGGTGACCCCGATCGGCTCGATCTCGACGCCTTCGTCGGCGCCCTCGCTCTGGCTCAGCCTGCGGACCATCTCGGGCAGCCGGTGGCCGGCCACGTCGAGCGCGTCGGACCGGAGCTTGCGCAGCGGGCGGATCAGCGACCGGGCCACGATCGTCGAGACCAGCACGACCAGGAGCAGCAGCAGCAGCGTCACGAGGCTGGTGACCAGCAGGTCCGTAGTCGCGTGGGACCGCAGCGCGTTGGCCCGGGTGGTGACGGCGGCGGTCAGCGAGTCGGCCACCTTCTGGGTGTCCTCGATGGTGAGCGTCATGTCCGCTCGCCAGTTCTCTGGCTTCAACTGGGAGCGGAGCGGGACGTTCGGCGTGGTGGTGGCCATCTGCTCGGCCAGGATCTCGTTCGAGGCCGCGACGTCCACCTGGGCGCCGCTGACGGT
>DAIOWL010000019.1:0-5214 GCA_036758545.1 Streptosporangiaceae bacterium
CACGTGACGGAGTTCGGCCATCGCAGCGTGGCGCTCATCGACGGGCCGCCCGACGTGGACACCGTGCACCGCCGGGTAAG
Source organism: Streptosporangiaceae bacterium (assembly GCA_036758545.1). Lineage (GTDB taxonomy): Bacteria > Actinomycetota > Actinomycetes > Streptosporangiales > Streptosporangiaceae > Palsa-504. The sequence goes on from DAIOWL010000019.1 coordinate 81, forward strand.
CGCGGCCCGCCGGCTCTGTGCCGCCAGCGGAATCGCGCTGACGGTCCGGCACGCCGCGATGACGGAGGACGGCGGCTGGGAAGCCATGACGCGGATACTGAGCCGGGGCGCGCGGCCCACCGCGTGCGGCGTCGGCAGCCTCAACCAGCTGTTCGGCGTCATGGCCGCGCTGCGTGCCGCCGGCGTGGACGTGCCCGGTCAGATGTCGGTGGTGAGCTTCGACGAGGACGAGTGCCTGGCCTTCCTCGAGGTCCCGGTGACCAGCGTGGCCATGCCGCTGGCCGAACTCGGCGGCGCGGCGGTGGACCAGCTGATCGCCAGGATCGAGCGGCAGCCGGCCGGTGACGTGATGATCCGCGAGCCGATGAAGCTGCTGACCAGGCGATCGGTAGCGCGCCCGTAGGGCTACCGGCCGGTCGCGGCGGAGCGGGCGGCGCGGACCACGCGGGCGTGCTCGCGCATGGTCTCGGTGCCGTCCGCGCCCGGCTGGCGGCCGAACCCGCAGTACATCGCCACGCCGAAGTCCGAAAGGTACCGCGACGCAGTGGCCTGCCTGCGGCGCAGCCCCGCGACCCCGTCGATCGGCAGCACGATGCCGAGGAAGACCCTGGCGTCGCCCGGCTCCAGGTCGGCCAGCGGCCGGAAGAAGCTGCGGTCCTCGCTGCGCAGGTAGCGCGGGCCGGCCAGGTGCAGCCAGTCGACCGTTCGGCCCGAATGCGCGACCGCGAAGTTGGCCATCCGTACCAGCAGCGCCATGTCACGCGCCTCGTACATCGGCCACTCGGGGAATGTGCCGTAACACAGGTGGTAGCCGACCAGGACCTCCTCCGGGATGAGCCGGGTCAGCCGGGTGACCGGCCCGGCGAACCGCTCCCACGCTCCCTCGCCGGTCCAGGCGAGCACGCCCTCCAGGTCCTGCGTCTCGTAGGCCAGGTCCCACTGGATCGCCAGCTCGCCGGGCGGGATGGCCGCGGTCAGCCGGGTCAGCTCCCGGGTCACCAGGTCCTCGAACGCCCGCTCGGCCACCGGGTAGTCCGCGGCGAAGTCGGCCTTGAACCCGTTCAGCGCACTGTCCGGGAACGGCAGCCCGACCTGGAAGCGCAGCCCGGCCGGGATCACCCCGTCCGCACGGAGCGCGCGGAACACCTGGTAGCCGGCTATCGCGTCGTCGATGCGCGGCCAGGAATCCCAGTGCAGCCCGGCGGCGCCGGGCCTGATGCCGAACACCGGGGTCTCGTACGCGTGCCGCGGGATGCCGGTCGGCGACTCGGTTTCCTGCACCACGACCACATCCGGGTTCGGCCGAACCAGCCGCTCCCGCTCGTAGCCGACCCAGGCTGACCGGGGACCTGTCTCGCCGTCCGGCAGAGCGAAGACCAGGTCCTCGTAGAACGCCGCGCCGGCCCGCAGCGCCGACTCGGCCGAATCCGCCGGCAGGCTCCCGACCAGCAGCAGCTCACTGTTCACCCGCGGCGCCATCGCCGCCTCCTTCCGTCTGCGGTAGTCCCATTAGATCCGAAACACGAGGCGGCAGCGCACTGAAAGCGAAGCTGCGCGGAAGACGGCCCTCCGCGCAACTCGCCCGTTACCTGGTTATCTCACCCGAAGGCGGTGACCGTCGATCCGGTCGGCACGACGAGCACGTTGTTGCCGATGCCGATGTCAGACGGGTCGCCGGAGTACTGGCCCCCGCCACCGGGGGCCCCGGGCAGCGTGGTCGTAGACAGCACCGCGCCGCTGGCCGGGCTGAGTGCGACCAGCGTCGAGGCGCTGGTGCCCACCCAGACCGCGGACGACGTCACGACCGGCCCGGCCACCACCGCAGCGGGAAGGGTCGCGCTCCACAACGGGGCGTTGCCCTTGGCCACGTTGAGCGCTGAGACCGTGCTGCCGCTGGCGAAGAAGCCGGTCTTGCCGCTGAACGCGGGGACACCGGAGAAGGAGCCCTCGACAGCACCGGTCGACTGATCCAGGATCTTGTCACCCTCGCCGCCGTACATCTGGCCGCGCCACAGCGCAGTCGAGGCTCCGCCGCCACCCGAGCACGAGTTGCTGTCCTCCCAGAGGGTCTCGCCTGACAGCGACAGCTTGACCTGGGTCTGGCAGCCGGTCGAGAGGTAGACGCCGGTCTTGTCCGCAGCCGGGGCGGCGCCGTCGCCGTCGAGGTAGCCGGTCTGGACCTCGATGGCCCCGGTCTTGGCCGACAGCCCGTACACGCTCCCGGAGCCCTGGACCCACACCTCACCCTGGGACACCACCGGCTCACCGCTGAAGTAGCTCGTGGTCGTCGACCATTCCTGCGCGCCGGTGGCGGCGTTGAAAGCGCGCAGGGTACCGTCGAAATCGTTGACAAAGACCCGGCCGCCTCCGTAGGCAAGCGGGAAGTAGAAATAGGTTCCTGATAGGGCAACCGGCCCCCACAAGATGTTTCCGGTCTGGGCGTCAAGGGCGTACAGGCTGCCGCCGTAGGATCCGCCGGGCGCCGACGTGGTGACAAATACCCGGCTCCCGGCAATTACCGGATAGGACGCCGCGCCGTTCAGCGTGACCGACCACAGCTGCGCCGGGCTGACCGGTACCGTCGAGCAGTTGCGACCGTCGTGGGCGGCGTTCTCATGATGCGCGACGTCCGGGCACGTCGTGGATACCGATGCCGACGCTGACGCCGGGAAGGCCAGGGCGACCGCCGCCGCCGCGGCCGCCATGACGGTCATGCTCATTCTGATCTTGCTTCTTCGCATGCGCTTTCCCCTGTTTCTCCTGGTAAATAACGGAATGAAGATCATCTAAGGGTTTAGATCAGCACATAGCTGAACCAATTCGCCCAGAAGCTATCAGAGGACGATGATCGCGCGCAGTGAAATCTGATCCGGGCCGGCTAGGTATTTTTGATAGCCGATAAAGCGTTCCTGGCCAGGGAATTCTCACCCAGAAATAATCGCCTAACGCCGGGTGGGACGGTAATGACGGCGTGGTGGGCGGGAACTATGACGGGCAGACCGCGTTTCCTATTCTGGTTCGGCCCGATGGCTGTCCTGGTGCCGATGCGGCTCACGCCGGGCCGCCCGCAGTTACACCGGTCTCCACACAACCACCACACGGACACCAGACGGCCTACATAGCGGCCCGGTCTCCTGAGGTTGCCGTAGCGGTGCCGCGGACGCGAACGAGTCCAGCCCCGCCGCGGTTCCGGTCACCCTCGGTCGGCCACCGCCGTCGCCGAACCGAGGGCTGACCGGCCTTTCATTCACCGGGCGCGGGGCGGGCGGGCGGGCCGAGCATCGCCTGGGTGGCCCGGACGGCGACGTCGGTGATGTCGCCGATGTCGCCGCCGTCTTCGACGGTGGTGGCGATTAGCTCGCGCAGGCCGCCGAGCATCAGGATCATGAGCTGCCGTGATGGCGGGGCGACCCCGGCCGCGCGCAGTTCCGGAGTGTCGGTGAGCTCCCTGACCAGCACGATGAACGCCTCGAGCCACTCGCGCTGCAGGTGGCGGGCGTCGGCTCCGAGCGAGGGAAGGTCCCTGATCCAGCTCAGCGTGAGGGCGAGGTCGGATTGTGCCACCGCGATCCACGCCTCGATGGACTGACGCACCTGGACGTCCCAGCGCGCGCGGCGGTCGACCGCGGCCCCGATCTGCCGGACCATAGCCGCATTGGCCTCCCGGAGCAGGTCGATGAAACAGGCCTGCTTGCTGGGGAAGTGCTCGTAGAACGTTCGGCGTGAGGTGCGGGCGTGGCGCACCACGTCCGCGACCGTCGCGTCGCGGTAACCGGTCTCCCGGATGGCCGCGGCCATGCCCTCAAGCAGCCGACGGCGGAACTCGGCGGGCGTGGTCCCCTGGACGCCGGCCTCGGCCCTCGTGGTGCTGGCGGTGATCACGCTATCCCTCCTCTTGCCGGTCATGGTACTCTCGCGTACCGTCGATCTGGTACGCATGCGTACCGCACCTGGAGGAGCACAGCCGGAGGGATGCCGATGGCCACGAAGCGCAGGTCGCTCGCCGGATGGCAGGCCGGGCCGCTGGCACGCACGCCGGTCAGGCCGCTGGCCGGGCGGCCGGTGATGATCACCGGTGCGGCCTCGGGGATCGGGCGGAGCCTGGCTCAGCGGCTGTCTGGTCTCGGCTCGGCGGTGGCCATCGCCGACATCGACGAGGCCGGGCTGAAGGAGACCGCGAGGACGCTGCCGGGCCCGGTGCTGGTCCGCGTGCTCGACGTCCGGGACGCGGCGGACCAGCGCCGCTTCGCGGCCGAGGTCCTCGAGTGGCTGCCGTCGCTGCCTGACCGAGCGCCGCTGGCCGCGGTCTTCAACAACGCGGGCGTAGCGGTCGCCTCGTCGGTGCTCGACGCCGACCCGGACGACGACGAGTGGCTGCGGCAGATCAACTTCGACGGGGTGGTCAACGGCACCCGCGCCTTCCTGCCCATCCTCGTCGAGCAGGACGAGGGAGTCATCGTCAACACCTCGAGCGTGTTCGGCCTGCTGGGCATGCCCTACCAGAGCGCCTACTGCGCGTCGAAGTTCGCGGTGCGCGGCTTCACCGACGCGCTGCGCCAGGAACTGCGCGGCACCGGCGTCCGGGCGGTGACCGTCCACCCGGGCGGCGTCCGGACCAACATCGCCCGCAGCGCGCGGGTCAGGAAGGACCCGACCGGCCAGGGACGCACCCGCGAGCAGATGGCGGCCGAGTTCGAGGCGCTCCTGCGGACCACGCCGGACCGGGCGGCCGAGATCATCTGCCGCGGGGTCGACCGCGGCAAGGCCCGCATCCTGGTCGGCCCCGACGCCTACGTCTTCGACGCCCTGGCCCGGGTCGCCCCCACCCACTACTACGACGTGATGGAGCGCCTGGAGAAGCGGCTCAGGGCGGGCTCGCGATGACTGAACCCGAGATGATCGAACACCGTGACGTCCTGATCGTGGGGGCGGGGCTGTCCGGGATCGGCGCCGCGCACCACCTGCAGGCCGCGTTCCCGGCCAGGACCTACGCGATCCTCGAGGCCAGGGACGCCAGCGGCGGCACCTGGGACCTGTTCCGCTATCCGGGCGTGCGATCCGACTCGGACATGTTTACGCTCGGCTACCGGTTCCGGCCGTGGACCGAGGCCAAGGCGATCGCGGACGGCCCGTC
>DAIOWL010000019.1:5314-9693 GCA_036758545.1 Streptosporangiaceae bacterium
ACGGCGGAGCACGTGACGATGCTGCAGCGCTCCCCCACCTACATCCTGGCCATGCCGGCCGAGGACGGCATCGCGGTCCGGCTGCGCAAGCTGCTCGGCGCGCGGCGCGGGTACGCGGCCGCGCGGTGGAAGAACGTCGCGGTGACCACGCTGATCTACAAGCTCAGCCGGCGCCGGCCCGACATGATCCGCGGCTGGATCCGGCAGATGGCGATCAAGCAGCTGCCGGACGGGTACGACGTCGACACGCACTTCAAGCCGTCCTACAACCCGTGGGACCAGCGGCTCTGCCTGGTGCCCGACGGTGATCTGTTCGAGGCCATCCGGGCCGGGCGCGCCTCCATAGCCACCGACCGCGTCAAGACCTTCACCGAACGGGCCGTGGTGCTCGAATCCGGCACCGAGCTGGCGGCCGACATCGTGGTGACCGCGACCGGCCTCCAGCTGCTCGCGTTCGGCGGCACCGAACTCACCGTGGACGGCGCGCCGGTCCGGCTGCCCGAGACGATGGCCTACAAGGGCATGATGCTGAGCGGCGTGCCGAACTTCGCGTTCACCATCGGCTACACCAACGCGTCCTGGACGCTCAAGGCGGACCTGGTGAGCGAGTTCGCCTGCCGGCTGCTCCGGTACATGGACAGCCGCGGCTACGACACGTGCGTGCCGGTCAACGACGACCCGGCCGTCACCCCGCAGCCGCTGCTCGACTTCCAGGCCGGCTACGTGCTCCGGTCCATCGACCAGTTCCCGCGAGCCGGCTCGCGCGCCCCGTGGCGGCTGGGCATGAGCTATGCCCACGACGTGATAACCCTGCGGCACGGCAAGATAGACGACGGCTCGATGCGGTTCGCGCGAGCCGTCACCCCGTCCGTTCGGTAAAAATTTACTGGTAATCCTGGCGGTACGCATCTCGATGCTCTGGATAATGCATCATGATGCGTTATCGTTGATTCATGCGCACAACACTGTCCCTTGATGATGACGTCGCCGCAGCCGTGCAACGACTCCGCGAAGAGCGGAACCTGGGGCTGAGCGAGGCGGTCAACGAGCTGGTCAGGGCGGGGCTGGCTGCCCCGCCGCGACGCAAGGCCTTCCGGCAGCGCACGGCGAATCTCGGGATCCGGATCGATGTCAGCAGTGTGGCCGACGCGCTGGAGCACCTCGACGGTCCCGAGGCCCGGTAGTGCTCGTCGACGCGAACATCCTGCTCTACGCGGTCGACGAGGCCAGCCCGTTCCACCAGCGGGCCAGCCGCTGGCTGACCGAGCGGCTCAACGGCGACCGGCGGGTAGCCCTTCCCTGGCACTCGCTCGTGGCTTTCCTCCGGATCAGCACCCACGAACGAGCCTCGGCGCGACCACTCACGCCGGAGCAGGCCGCCAGCTTCGTCGCAGATTGGCTGGAACCAGAGGTCGCCTGGATCCCGAGAGAGGGTCCTGGGCATGCGCGGATCTTGACCGACCTCATCACCCGGTATCAGCTCAGAGGCAACATCATCAGCGATGCGCACCTCGCCGCGCTCGCCATCGAACATGGGTTGGAAGTGTGCTCTAACGACGCTGACTTCGCGCGGTTCAGCGAAGTGCGGTGGATCAACCCGGTGGCTCCCTAGCAATCACACGGCCTCGGGCGGGGGCTGGACCAGGTCCTCGACCGGCTTGACGCCGGCGGTGCCCTTCTTGAGCCGCCACAGCAGGCCGCCGAAGTACCACAGCGCGGCCAGGGCCAGACCGTAGCCGAGCACCTTGTCGGACCCGTGGAACGGCGCGGGGAGCGACAGGACCAGCATGACCACCACGGTGTAGACGAGCACGAACCCGATGACCGGCCACGCCCACCGGCCGAGGCTGAACGCGCCGGGCAGGCTGTCCAGGGTCCGCCGCTTGAACGCGTAGGCCAGCGTGATCAGGAAGTAGATGATGTACGGGATGATCGCGGTCGCGCCGACCAGCGTGCCGAACGCGCTGGACTGGTTGTATCCGTAGATCATCACGCCGAGGTCGATGACGCCGAAGACCAGCAGGGCCACGATCGGGGTCTGGCTGCGCGCGTTGATCTTCCGCAGGGAGCCGGAGAACGGCAGCATGTTGTCCCGGGACATCGAGTAGACCAGCCGGGCCTGGGCGCCCGAGCCGACCACCAGGATCGCGAACATCGAGAAGACCACCAGCGCCACGAACACCTTGACCAGCCAGGACGGCAGCCAGTAGCCGGCGATGGCCAGCAGCGGCAGCGGGGCCGACGCCACCGTCTTGAGGTCCGGGATGGCGATGGTGAAGCCGATCAGCGCGATCATGCCCAGGACCACGGAGAGACCGAGCCCCCACAGCACGCCGCGCGGCACGCTGTGCACCGGGTTGACCGCGTCCTCGGACATGTCGGCGGCGAGCTCGAACCCGACCAGGGTGAAGACGCCGAGCAAGCTGGCCAGCGCGAAGGCGTACCAGGTCGGATTGTGGAAGACGGACGTGGTGTTGAACAGGATGCCGGCGCCGTACGGTGAAGGCTTGGCGTGCACGCCCCAGAGCACGAGCAGCAGCACGCCGAACACGACGGTCCCGATGATCTCGGTGAACACCGCGACGTTGTTGACCCGCGCCGCGACCTGGATGCTGATGATGTTGATCACGACCGGCAGCAGCATCAGGATGACCGCCACCGTGAGCACCAGGCGCGGGCTGGGGTTGTTGACGTTGAACTCGCTGAGCAGCAGCGGGGACGCCACCTCGAGCATGATCGCGCCGCCGCCGACGGCCATGTAGAGCAGCCCGGCGAAGCCGACGAACCAGCCGTAGGTGGGGTTCACCAGCCGGGCGCTCCACTGGTAGGCGTAGCCGGCCAGCGGGATACGGGTGCCCAGTTCGGCCACGACCAGGGCGATCATCATGTTGCATGCGCCGACGATCGGCCAGGTCCAGATCGCGGCCGGCCCCCAGTACGCCAGGCCGAACCCGTAGTTCAGGAAGATGCCCGTGGTGATCGAGATGATCGAGAAGGCGATCGCGAACATCGAGAAGAACCGGAGCGACCGCCGTAGCTCCGGCTTGTAGCCAGCCCTTTCGAGAACTGCTTCGGCTTCGGTTTGGTCAGTTAGCGGCGCGGGCGCGGGTCTGCCGGGTTCGGCGGCTGTACTGGACATGAGGTCCTCCTGCTTACTGGCCGAGGTGCTTGCGGACGGCGGCGAAGGCCTGGTCGGTCGCCTCGAGCGCCAGGGCGAGGTCGTCCCCGGTCATGGCGGCGGACACGAACCAGTTGTGCCGGGGGTGCAGGTAGGCGCCACCGCGCAGGGCCTGCGCGGCGAACACGCCGGCCAGCTCGTGGTTCTGATCCCCGGCGAAGGTGAGGTAGGGCATCACCGGCGGGCCGGTGTAGTTGACGGCCAGGTCCCAGGACCGGGCCTGGTCGACGATCCCGTCGCGGAGCGCGGTTCCGGTGCGGTGCATCGCCTCGATGGCGTTTTCGTCCTTCAGCGCTGTGATGGTGGCGATGGCGGCCGCCATGGGCACGGCGGAGAACCAGAACGAGCCGGTGACGAAGACGTTCTTCGCGCCGTCGCGGAACGCGTCGCTGCCGAGCACGGCGGCGAGCGCCCGGCCGTTCGCGATCGCCTTGCTCCAGGCCGACAGGTCCGGGTCCACCCCGACCGGCTCCCAGCTGGACCCGAGGTGCAGGCGGAACCCGGCCCGGACGTCGTCCAGGATCAGCGCGGCCCCTTTTTCGTCGCACAGGGCGCGGAGCCCGCGGGCGAAGGCGGGGTCGACCAGCTCCTGGTCGAAGCCGGCGTCGTGCTTGAACGGGCTGACCAGGATGCCGGCCAGGTCATCGCCGGCCTCGGCGGCGGCCCGCTGGACGCTGGCCAGGTCGTTGAAGGTGTAGTGGCCGAGGTTGGCGTGGTCGGCGGCCGTGACGCCGGCCGGCCGGGGCGTGCACCACGGCGCGGCGCCGTGGTAGGCGCCGGTGGCCACCAGGATCTTGCTCCGCCCGGTCTGCGCCCGGGCGATCGTGCAGCACATGGTGGTGGCGTCGGTGCCGTTCTTGGCGAGTATCGCCCAGTCCGCGTGCCGGACGGTCTGGGTGAGGAGTTCGGCCAGGTCCACCATGACCGGGCCCGGCGCGTTCATGCAGTCGCCGGTCGCGGCCTGCCGGGCCGCCGCGGCCTCCACTTTCGGGTGCTGGTGGCCGAGCACGACCGGGCCGTAGCTGCACATCAGGTCGACGTACTCGTTCCCGTCCGCGTCCCAGACCCTCGCCCCGCGGCCGGCCCGCATGAACTGCGGGTAAGCGGCGCCGGGGGCCGCCTGGTGCCCGTACATGCCGCCCGGGATCACGGCCCTGGCGCGCTCGCGCAGCTGCCGGTCGGCGGTGCCGTCACTCATGAG
>DAIOWL010000019.1:9793-19852 GCA_036758545.1 Streptosporangiaceae bacterium
AGCCCAGGCCGGTCGCGACCAGGGCGCCGCAGGCGAGGCCGAGCCAGGCGGCGTCTTCTGGCGCGGTCCCGGCTAGCAGCCCGGCGAGCAGGCCGGCCGTGAAGCCGTCGCCGCAGCCGGTGGTGTCGACCACCTCGACCGGCAGGGCGGGCAGTGCTTCCGGCGCGCGGCCGCCTGGCCCGGCGACCAGGCAGCCGTCCGCGCCGCAGGTCACGGCCACCGCAGTGGCGCCGAGCGCGATGACGTCCTTGATGGCCGGGCCGAGGTCGCGGCGGCCGGTGAGGGCGAGAAGCTGGTCGGCGTTCGGCACGAACCAGTCCGTCACGGCCAGCAGCGGGGCGAGCCTGTCGAGGTCCTCCGGGCGGCCGGGGTGCAGCACGTCGACGGCGACGAGCACGCCGTTGCTCCTGGCCGCCCCGGCGATGTCCGCCAGGTCCCCGCCGGTCAGCCCGGCGAGCGCGTCCGGGGCGCCGATGAGCAGGGCCCGGCTGTCCTGGATGGCGTCCAGGTCGACGTCGGCGCGGGTGAACAGCCGCGTCGCGCCCGGGACGTGGAAGGCGGGCCGCTCGCCGTTCGGCCTGATGGGCAGGATGGTGGCCGACGTCTGGGCGTCTTTTTTGCGGATCAGCCCGGCGGTGTCCACGCCGTGCCTGGCCATCGCGGCGATCACGATGTCGCCGAGCAGGTCGTCGCCGAGTGCGCCGACGGCGCGCACCCTGGCCCCCAGCTTGGCCAGGTCGACGCCGGTCCCGGCGGCCGTGCCCGCGGCGGTGGCCCGGATCTCCTTCAGCCGGACGCTGCCCTGGCCGGGCGGGATCTCCTCGACCGGGCGGCCCAGCACGTCCAGGATGTGTGCGCCGAGTACGGTCACGGTGCCCAGTGGCCAGGCGGGGCCGCGCCCCTGTGGCTCGCTCGTGACCGGGCTCGTGACCGAGCTCATGGCTGGCCGCTGCGTCGCTCGCCGTAGCGGCGGCGCCGGGACTCGGCCGTGACCTCGTCGAGTTCGGCGGCCGACAGGATCGCGGGTTCCCCGTAGCTCAGCGCGAGCCGGTAGGTGCGGGCCAGCCACTCGAGCAGCAGCGCCCGGTCGTAGGCCTGGGCCAGGTCACGACCGTGGCAGACCGCCCCGTGGTTGCGCAGGATAACCGCGCTGCGGCCGTCCAGCGCCGCGGCCGCCGAGGCCGCCAGCCCCGCCGACCCGAAGCGCACGTAGGGCGCGACCCGGACCGGGCCGCCGAGACCGGTGATCGCGTAGTGGATGGCCGGCAGCTCGTCGCGGCCCGCGGACAGCGCGATGACCTCGGGCGAGTGCGTGTGCACCACGGCCCCGACCCCGACCTCGGCCTTGGTGGCCGCGTAGATGGCCAGGTGCATCGGGGTCTCGGAGGAGGGCGTCTCGCTGCTGTCCAGCTCGGCTCCGTCCATGCCGACCAGGCAGATGTCCTCGGGCCGCATCTCGGTGTAGCTGATCCCGGACGGGGTGATCGCGACCCGGTCGCCGATGCGGACGCTCATGTTGCCCGCGCTGCCGACGGCCAGCCCGTCGTCAAGCAGGCGTGCACTGTAGCTGACGAGCTGCGCGCGAGCCGCCTGAAGCCCGTCGGAGTCGCTGCCATACACTAATTTCGGATATTAGACGGACGTCCGACAAAAAAACAGGCCCTCGTGATCATGTGAAGGGTGATCATGCCGAAGATCGTCGACTGGGACGCCCGGCGGGACGAGATCCTGGCGGCCACCTGGCGGGTGATCGCGCGCGACGGCATCGCCCGCGCCACCATCAGGGCCATCGCCCGCGAGGCCGACTGCTCGCGCGGCATCCTGGCGCACTACTTCGACGACAAGGCCGACATCCTCGGCTCGGCGCTGCTGCTGTCCCACCGCCGCGTGGTGGCCCGGATGGAAGCCCGGGCGGCCGGGCTCACCGGCCTGGCCGCGCTGCGCGTCATCATGCTCGAGGCGCTGCCGCTGGATTCCGAGCGTGACCTCGAGGCGCAGATCGAGATCAGCTTCTGGGGCCGGGCGCTGGGCAACCCGGCGCTGCGCCAGCTGCAGCACACGGAGTTCGACCGCTTCACCGAGCGGCTGCGCGGGCACCTGGTCGAGGCGGAGAAGGACGGCGAGCTCCGCGAGGGCGTGGACATCGCGCTGGCCGCGCACCAGCTGCTCGTGCTGATCGACGGGCTCAGCGCCGAGCGGGTGCTCTATCCCGACCGGGTCACCCCGGACCGTCAGCAGGAGATGCTCGACGACCTGCTCGGCCGGCTGCGCCCCTGACCCGACTCGGCCCCCTGCGGAGCGGGCAGGGGCCGTCGGCGAACGGGGTCAGGGTGCCCCTGCCCCCGCCTATTGGGGGTAAGGGCCCCTTCACCCCAACCGGAGGGCGGAGGCGGGGGGGTGAGGCCGGGCACTTCTGGGTCGATGTGCCGTTGGTCACGTTAGAGCCGGCCCAACGGCACATCGACCCATTACTCGGGCGCACCCGGGGAAGGGAGCGCACCCAGGGAAGGGAGCGGGCGGGGGAAGGGAGCGGGCGGGGGGTTAGGTGGCGCGGAGGCCGGAGATGGTCTGGCGGATGAGGTAGCGCCATTCCTCGCGCAGGCGGGGCCGGTCGGCTTCGGGGGCCTCGGCGAGGGCGAGCCCGGCGCCGCCGAGCATCCAGAAGGAGAACCTGACCAGGCTGCCCAGCGCCCGGTCGGCCAGGTAGCCGGCATCGACCAGGGCGGTGATGAAGCGCTCGACCAGGCCGTAGGCGTACTTCTGCTCGCATTCCCGCCAGCGGTGCCAGCCGAGCGCGGTCGGTCCTTCCAGCCAGACCAGCCGGCCGTAGACCGGGTCGCAGCACTGGTCGAGGAACGCGTCGAGCGCCTGGAGCGCCTCGTTCAGGGGGTCGGCGGCCGTCGCGGCGGCGGTGATCCTGGCGATCGCGCGGGTCTCCTGCGCGTCGAGGACGGCCTCGAACAGGGCCTGCTTGCCGTCGAAGTGGTGGTACACCGCGCCCCGGGTCACCTGGCTGGCGACCGCCACGTCCTCCAGCGATGTCCCGGCGTACCCGCGCGTGGCGAACAAGCGGGTGGCCTCGTCGAGCAGCGCCGCCCGGGTGGCCTCCGAGTACAGTTCCCGCCGGCTCCTGACTTGTTGCATGCGTAGAGTGTAGTAACATACGCAGAGTATGTGAAAAGCACGGTGTATGTGGATGACGGGCCGGGTAGGAGCCCCGCAAGGAGACAGTGCCATGTCCCAGACCATGCCCCCGCCGGTGTTCGACCCGTTCGCGCCCGGCTTCACCGACGACCCCTACCCGCAGTACGCGGCGTTGCGGAGCGGGGCGCCCGCTGGCCGGCACCCGCTCGGGTTCTTCCTGCTCACCCGGTATGACGACGTGTCCGGGCTGCTCCGGGCGGGCATGTCTGTCGAGGACGGCAACATCACCGACCGCCAGCTGATCGAGCTGCGCGAGCAGGTGTACGGCGAGGACGCCTACCGGCCGCGCGGCATCTCCATGCTCGACCGCGACCCGCCGGACCACACCCGGCTGCGCCGCCTGGTGTCGAAGGCGTTCACGCCGCGAGCCGTGGAGGCGCTGCGGCCGCGCATCACCGGGCTGGTCGACGAGATGCTCGACGCGGCGGAACGCCAGGGTCCAAGGGCCCGGGTCGACCTGGTCGACGCCCTGGCCTTCCCGCTGCCGTTCGCCGTGATCGCGGAGATGCTCGGCACGCCGCCGGCCGACCACGAGCGGATCAGGCAGCTGAGCGGCACGGTGGTCCGCTCGCTCGAGCCGGTCAACGACCCGGACACGGCCGCGGCCATCGCGGCCGCCGACGCCGAACTGAGGCAGATCGCCGCAGAGATGATCGCGTGGAAGCGCGCCAACCCGGCCGGCGACCTGCTCACCGCGCTCATCAACGCCGAGGACGACGGCGACGTGCTCGACGACGACGAGCTGATCGCGCAGACATTGCTGCTGTACATCGCCGGGCACGAGACGACGGTCAACCTCATCGCGGGCGGGACCCTCGCCCTGCTGCGCCATCCGGACCAGCTCGCGCTGCTGCGGGCGAACCCCGGCCTGACCGCGAACGCGGTGGAGGAACTGCTCCGCTACGACAGCCCGGTGCAGGCGACCAGGCGGATCACCCTGGAGCCGGTCACCATCTCCGGCGTCCAGATACCGGCCGGGTCCTTCGTCATGGCCCTGCTGGGTTCGGCCAACCGGGACGAGGGCTACTGGGGACCTGACGCCGCCGAGCTCAGGCTCGACCGGGAGAACGCGAGGCAGCACGTCTCGTTCGGCGCCGGGCCGCACCACTGCCTGGGGGCGTCGCTGGCCCGGATGGAGGCCTCGATCGCCCTGGCGCAGCTGGCCGGGCGGTTCCCCGGGCTCGCCCTCGACGGCGAGGTCACCTGGAACGGGCGGATCAACCTGCGCGGACCCGCCCGGCTTCCGGTGTCGCTGGGGGCGGACCAGTAGCGGTCCCTTCGGCCAGGCTGTCCGGGTAGAACCGGCGGGCCGTCTCGATCACCTCGTCCAGGCCCGGCCACCACGGGCCGTGCCGCAGCGAGCCGAGGGCGTGCAGCACCCCGGCGGCCTGCTGGCCGGGCTCCTGCTCGGGCACGAGCACGACCCGGTGCGCCCGGGCCGAACGCAGCGGCCCGAGATAGAAATCCGGCCCTCCGGTGTCCTCGCGGGCGAGCACCAGGTAGTAGTCCGGCAGCTCGAACCGGCCCGCGCGCCACGCGGCCAGGGCGGTGACCGCCTCCTGCTCGAAGGCGGCGGACCCCTCCTGCCGCGACACGTCCCACATCTCGCGCCAGCTCGCGGCCACCGCCGCCAATGGGTCGGCGGGCACCAGGGCGTAGGGCGATGTGGCCCGGCCAGCGCGCTGCAGCGCCTCCGCCGCGGCCGCCAGGCCGTCGCCTTCCTGGACGGCCGGCCGCTCCGGCCGGTACAGGGTCACGTTCATGGACCGGCCGAGGGCGGCCAGGACCTCGCCGGACGCCGGGCCGGCCAGGACCACCACGGTGCTGGCATTACGTCGCATCGGCTCGATGCTAGCCGCCCGGGTCGGCCGGCCACGCGGGACGGCCGGCCACACGGGACGGACGACCATCCTGGGGTGGCCCGGCCACCCGGGCGTAGGCTTCGGAAGGCATGAGCCAGTTCCAGCTGCCCGTTCACCGTGACCTGTTCTACGGCGGCGGGTGGCACCCGGCCGCCGGGGGCACCGCGGCCACCGTCAGTCCGTCCTCCGGCCAGACGCTGGGGAGCTTCGCCGTGGCCGGCGCCGAGGACGTAGACCGGGCCGTGGCCGCGGCGCGGGCCGGCTTCGCCGAGTGGCGCCGCGTCGCCCCGCTCGAGCGCGCCCGCGTGCTGCGTGAGATGGCCCGCCGCCTGGCCGCCCGCCGCGAGGAGCTGGCCTGGATCGACGCCGTCGACGGCGGCAGCCCGATGCGGGAACTGCGCAACGACGTGGACACCGCGGTCGCGCAACTCGACTTCTTCGCCGGCCTGGTCACCGAGATGAAGGGCGCGTCGGTGCCGATGGGGCCGGGAGTGGTCAACTTCTCGGTGCGCGAGCCGCTCGGCGTCGTGGTCCGCATCATCCCGTTCAACCACCCGTTCATGTTCTGCGCGGGCAAGCCCGCCTCGGCCCTGGCGGCCGGGAACGCGGTCATCGTCAAGCCGCCCGAGCAGGCGCCGCTGTCCGCGCTGCGCATCGCCGAGCTCGCCGGCGACCTGTTCTCGCCCGGGGTCTTCTCGGTGGTGACCGGCGACGGCGCGACCGGGGCGGCGCTGGCCAGCCACCCCGGGGTGGCCAAGGTAGCGCTGATCGGCAGCGTGAACGCGGGCCGGGCGGTGATGCGGGCCGGGGCCGACCACATCAGGCCCGTCCTGCTCGAACTGGGCGGCAAGAACGCGCTGATCGCCTTCTCCGACGCCGATCCCGGCGCGGTCGCCCGCGCGGCCGTGGCCGGCATGAACTTCGGCTGGTGCGGCCAGTCCTGCGGCTCGACCAGCCGCGCCTTCCTGCACGACGCCATCCACGACGAGGTGCTCGACCGGATCCGTGACGAGCTGAAGCAGATCAGGCCGGGGCCGCCCGAGGACCCGGGCACCACGATGGGTGCGCTGGTCAGCCGGGCCCATCACGACCGGGTGCTCGGCTACATCGCCCGAGGGCAGGCCGAGGGCGCACGGCTGGTGGCCGGCGGCGGACCGCCGGCCGAGCCTGAGCTGGCCACCGGCTGCTTTATCGAACCGACAGTCTTCGCCGACGTGACCCAGGACATGACGATCGCCCGCGAGGAGATCTTCGGCCCGGTGCTCTCCGTGCTCCGCTGGGACGACCCGCAGGCCATGCTGGCCGACGTGAACAGCACCCCGTACGGGCTGACGTGCTCGATCTGGACCAGCGATCTGGCCGTGGCGCACGAGACCGCGGCCGCGGCCGAGGCGGGCTACGTCTGGGTGAACGAGGTCGCCAGGCACTTCCTCGGCGCGGCCTTCGGCGGTTACAAGCAGTCGGGCACCGGGCGCGAGGAATGCCTGGACGAGCTGCTCGACTTCACCCAGCAGAAGAACATCCACATCCGCTACCGGCCGGGGTGAGGTTGTCGTCGGCCGACGTGGGGTTGCCACCGGCCGGGGTGAGGTCCTAGGGCTGCGCGGCGTCCAGGATCTCGACGGGATCGCCGATCCGGATCACGCCGCCGGAGTCGGGGATCAGGTTCTGCCCGAAGATGAGCTCCTTTCCGAAGCGCCGACGCCGGCCAAGCATCTTGAGCGGCTGCCTCCCGCGTTCGCCGGTGATCTGGTCGGTGGTGGTGACGACGCACCGCCCGCACGGCTTGACCACGCGGAACGGGACCGCGCCGATGCGGATGCGGCGCCAGCCGTCTTCGGCCCACGGCGCGGCTCCGGCCACCACCACGCTGGGCCGGAACCGGGTCATCGGCACCGGTGTCTCGCCGTCGGCGGCGAGCCAGTCGCCGAGTTCCCCGAGCGAGCCCGTGCTGGTGAGCAGCAGCGGGTAGCCGTCGGCGAAGCTGACGACGTCCCCGTTCCGCCCGTACTGCGGGTCGACCGGCCGCCGGGTCGGGTCGTCCAGGTAGACCAGCCGCACCGGGGCGCCGAGATAGGCCGAGAACCAGGCGTCGGCCGCCGGCCCCGCCTCGGCGGCCAGCAGCGTGGAGCTCCAGACGCTCACCTTCAGCAATGGCGCGTCGGCCGGCGGCGGGGCAATCGCGGGGCCCGGGACGCCGTCCGCCGACACGCTGATGCTCCCCGCGGCCGGCTGGACCACCACGCGGGCCAGCGAGGGCTCCTCACGCTGGCTGATGAACCGGCCGTTGCCGTCGACCAGAAGCCACCGGTGGTCCCCGGCCAGGCCCCACGGCTCGACACAGGCCTCGTCGAGGTCCACGGCGCGGGCCGCCTTCATCGGGTAGACGTGGATCGAGGCGAGGCGCACACCTGCGACGGTAACAAATGCGTCTCAGGCCGCGGACAAGCCGGCCGAGACGAGCGAGACCAGCGCGGATCGCGGCAGCCCGGAGGCGCTGATCACCAGGTCCCGGCTATTCCCCTCGATGACCAGGGCGCGCCCGTCACCAGAGGGCACGGAGCCGGGTGGCACGAGCCAGCCCCGGTAGCGGCCGACGGTGACCTCCGTGGCGCCGCGCGGCACATCCGGGCCAGGACGGCCCGGGCGGGCCGGCGGCATGAAGAACATCAGGACGCAGACGCCCGGCGCGACGGCCGCGACCTCCTGACCCGCCCCGGCCCCCGTTGCGCACGGGGCGGTCCTGGCGTCGCTGAGGTGGTACGGGTCGGGCAGCGTCAGCGTGTACGAGCCGAGGCGGAGGCCGACCGGGCCGGACCGGCCCGCGGCGCCGTCCGGGGCGCCGCCCGACGTACTCGCGATCCCGGCCGGCACGCCGATGCCGACGACGACCACGAACAGGCCGACCACGCCGGCGAAGCGGCGCCGGCGGCCCTTGCGGTAGCGCGCGATGACCAGATCGGCCAGCCCGGCGTGCGGCGTCACGTCGTCCAGCTCGCTGTCGAGGGCCAGCCTGAGGTTGAATTCGTCATCAGCGTGGATGGACACGGCGAACCTTCTTGTCTTCGTATTCGGCGGACAGCAGTATCCGCAGCTGGTCAAGCCCGCGGCTGGCCGCGGACTTCACGGTGCCCTCGGCGATGTCGAGGGCGGCGGCGGTGTCGGCCACCGAGGCGTCGAGCATGTAGCGGAACACGAGCACCTCGCGCTGGACGGCGGGCAGGCGGCGCAGTACCCGGACGAGCACGTGACGGCGGTCGACCGCCTCGGTGAACGACAACACCACCGACTGCGGGCTGCCGTCGGTGGTCACGCCTTTCACCTCCGGATGGCGCCCCCGGTACCGCCAGCGCTCCCGGCAGACGTTGACCAGGACCGTCCGGCTGTAGGCCTCGGGGGCCTGTCGCGCGCGGTCCCAGCGCCGGTACGTCCGCAGCAACGCCAGCTGCAGGGCGTCCTCGGCTTCCTCCCGGGTGTCGAGCAGCACCAGGGCCGCCCGCAGGAGCCGGGCCGACGCCGCCTCGACGAATTCGGTGAACTCCGCCTCCCGGCTCGGCGGAGCACCTAGCACTCGTCTCACGACACCGTCAATGCCGCAGGTGCCTCCGAGGTTCCCGTCACCAGGAATCCCTCGTAGTGGTGCTGCTGCAGCTGGCTCTCGACCTGCTTGACCGTGTCCAGCCCGACCCCGACCATGATCAGCAGGCTGACCCCGCTGAACAGGGCCTGGCTGCCGATACCGATCATGCCCAGCGCGACCATCGGGAGCATCGCGATCACCGCCAGATACACCGCCCCGGGCGCGGTCAGGCGGGTGACCACGTAGCCCAGGTAGGAGGCGGTCGGCGGCCCCGGCCGCAGGCCCGGCACGAAGCCGCCGTACTTCCTGGTGTTGTCCGCGACCTCGGCCGGGTTGAACGTGATCGACACGTAGAAGTAGGTGAAGGCGATGATCAGCACGAAGAACGCGAGGTAGTAGACCGGGAGGACGTGCACGCCGGGCACGAGGTACCGGTCTACCCAGGCCACCCAGCCCTGCGGGCTGTTCTGGTTGCCGAGCATAGACGCGGCGAGCTGCGGGATGGCCAGCAGCGACGAGGCGAAGATGACCGGGACCACGCCAGCCTGGTTGACCTTCACCGGGATGTACGTGGTCGCCCCGGCGTACACCCGCTGGCCCGTCATCCGCCTCGCGTACTGGACCGGGATCCGCCGCTGCGCCTGCTCGATGAAGACCACGAACCCGATGACGGCGACGACCACGACGACCGCCGCCAGCGTCAGCGGGATGCCCCTGGTCAGGTAGATCTGCTCGAATTCGCCGAAGACCACGGCGATCACGCTGGTGAAGATCAGGACGGACATGCCGTTGCCGATGCCGCGGTCGGTAATGAGCTCGGCCATCCACATGATCACCGCCGTGCCCGCCACCATCGTGATCATCATGGTGGCGATGGTGAGCACCGAGGGGTCGGGGATCAGCGGATGGCTCACCGCCGAGCAGGCCGTGCCGGAGAACAGGCTCCCCGAGCGGGCCAGCTCCACGTACCCGGCCGACACGATGACGGCGAGCATCACGGTGAGGTACCTGGTGTACTGGGTGATCTTCGCCTGGCCGGCCCGGTCCTGATCCTTCAGGGCCTGCAGGCGCGGGATGACCTGGGTCATCAGCTGCACGATGATGCTGGCGGTGATGTAGGGCATGATGCCCAGCGCGAAGACCGTCACGTGCAGCAGCGAGTTGCCGCTGAACACGTTGAGCACCGCGTAGACGTTCGCCGCGGCGCCGCGGCTCGTTTCGAGGCCGGAGCAGTACCGGACGTTCGGCGCCGAGATGCCCGGCGCGGGCAGCGCCGAGCCGAACCGGAATACGACGATGATGCAGGAGGTGAAGACCAGCTTCTTGCGCAGGTCCGGTGTCCGGAACGCCTGGGCGAACCTCATCACAGTGGCCACGGCCCCTTTAATGCCGCAGAGCCGCCGCCCGTTCCGC